>JAFQIK010000004.1 GCA_017397545.1 Clostridia bacterium | reverse complement strand
ATGGCGGGTCGCTGTGGGCAGCGACCCCTACAAATATATAAAATATTAAATGCTAATTATTATTGTACCATTTTCAAAGAATATAGTCAATTCATTGACATATTATTAATAATGTGATAATCTGGTATCCGATACTAGATAACTAAGGAGGGAAAATGAAAAGATATAATAAAATTTATGATGCAAAAACATTTAAAAATGTAAGAGAGGTATTAGATAACGCAGTAGAATTATATCCAGACAACAAGGCTTTTATAATAAAAGAGAAAAAAGGAAAAGATATAGAATATAAAAATATTACATATAAAGAATTTAAAGAACAAATTAATAGCTTAGGAACAGCTTTAATTGATTTAGGACTAAAAGATAAAAGAGTAGCAATTATATCAAAAAACAGATATGAATGGGCTCTTACATATTTTACAGTATTAAATGGAGTAGGAATAACAGTTCCATTAGATAAAGGTTTAAAAGAGGAAGAAATAATTTCGTGTTTAGTAAGAAGTAAAGCAGATAGCATTGTATTCGAAAAAGAATACCTAGAAACAATGAAAAAAGCAAAAGCAAATAAAAATGTGAAAATTAAAGAATACATATGCATGGATGACATTGAAGAAGAAGGCTTTAGAAATATAAGTGATGTAATAAAAAATGGTGAAAAATTATTAAAAGATGGTAATAAAAACTATGTAGGGGCAGAAATAGACGAAGAAAAAATGGCAACAATTATATTTACATCAGGAACAACTTCTATGTCTAAAGCAGTTATGCTATCACATAAAAATATTGCTTCAAACATAACAGATATGATGTATGTAGAAAAAGTGTATGATACAGATGTAAATATGGCATTTTTACCATTTCATCATACATTTGGTTCTACAGGAGTATTGTTCTTCTTAGCAAATGGCGCAACAAATGTATTTTGTGATGGACTAAAATATGTGCAAAAGAATTTAGTTGAATATAAAGTATCTGTATTTGTTTGTGTACCATTATTAATAGAAGCTATGTATAAAAAAATATTGGCAGAAGTAGAAAAACAAGGAAAAATGAAGATAGTAAAAACAGGAACAAAGATAAGTAAATTTTTACTTAAATTTGGAATTGATATAAGAAGAAAACTATTTAAAGAAATTATAGAGAAATTAGGGGGAAATTTAAGGTTTATAATTAGTGGAGCATCAGCCTTAGATAAAAATGTAGCAGAAGGATTTAATAATTTTGGTATACTTACAGTTCAAGGATATGGATTAACAGAGACATCTCCTGTTTTAACGGCAGAAAATGAAAAAACAATGAAATTAGGTTCAGTAGGAATTCCTATGTATAGTGTAGATGTAAAAATTGATAATCCAGATGAAAATGGTATAGGAGAAATAGTTGCAAAAGGACCTAATGTAATGCTTGGATATTACGAAAATGAAGAAGCAACTAATGAAGTTATAAAAGTAGATAAAGAAGGAAATAGATGGTTCCATACAGGAGATTTAGGATATATTGATAAAGATGGGTTTGTATTTATAACAGGAAGAAAGAAAAATGTTATAGTATTGAAAAATGGAAAAAATATTTTTCCAGAAGAATTAGAAGCTTTAGTTACAAATTTACCTTATGTAGCAGAAAATATGGTATATGGAAAAACTAAAGGTGATGATTTAGTAGTATCTATAAAAGTTGTATATAATGAGGAATATGTAAAAGAAAAATACGGAGAAATTTCTGAAGAAGATTTAAAAGATATTATATGGAAAGATATAAAAGAAATTAATAATAAATTACCAACTTATAAACATATAAAAAATTTAGTAATAACAAAAGAGCCAATGATAAAAACAACAACTGCAAAGATAAAAAGATTTGAAGAAGAAAAGAATCTATAATAAATGTAAATAAAAAGTCGGGGAGAAATTTATTTCCACTCCGACTTTTTAATGCATATTCATAATTCTAGTAAACTAAGCATAAACATATATAAAACTCATTTTAGGAGGATTATATATGTTTTTTGTATACAATAAAGATAAAATAATATCAGTAGTAATTGCACTAAGTACAGTTTTGGTGCTTTTTTTACTTGCCGCAACTTTTAAACAAGAAAATACTATTCAGACATCTGCAGGAACAACAAAACTTTTACCAATTTATAGTGTAGATGCTGAAGAAAATAAAGTAGCACTTACAATAAATTGTGCATGGAATGCAGATGATATTGATTCGATTTTAGAAACATTATCTAAAAATGAAGTTAAAGCAACTTTTTTTATGGTAGGAGATTGGGTAAGCAAATTTCAAGATGCAGTAAAAAAAATATATGAAAGTGGAAATGAAATTGCAAATCATTCAGAATCTCATGCACATGTAAATAATTTAGGATATGAAGAAAATGTAGAACAAATAATTGAATGTTCAGATAGAATACAAGTTATAACAGGCAAACCTACAACATTATATAGAGGTCCATATGGAGAATATAACGATACAGTAATAAAAGCTGCACAAAATAGCAATCATATAATGATTCAATGGAATATAGATTCACTAGATTATAAAGGAATTACAGGAGAACAAATGTGGGAAAGAATAGAACCAAAATTAGATAAAGGAAGCATAATTTTAATGCATAACGGAACAGAAAATACAGCACTTAGTTTAGATATGATAATAAATAATATAAAACAAAAAGGTTATAATTTAGTTACAGTATCAGAACTAATATATAAAGAAAATTATACAATCGACAATAATGGAGTTCAGCACAGATTATAGAAAAATAATATTGACAATTTTTTTCAAACCTATTTTAATGTTATAGTTCAGTAGGAATTTAAAATTATAGAGTGTTTGTAGGGGCGAACATTGTTCGCCCGCCCTTCGAAGAAAATGCTATTAATAATTTTCTTAAGCAAAGCTCTGCAAGAAGCGGGCGACTACTAGTCGCCCCTACATTTTCTCTGCAATTTCTAAATATTTACTGAACTGTAACACTCATTATGAAAAAATAAAAAAGTTTTTCTTGCTATTTTTGGAAACATAATGTATAATGTACTCGTAATATTTGACATTTGTTACAGAAATATTATATATATATTACAATTGCGTTATTTCTATTGACATATTAGAAATATGAAATAAAATATATATATCAAAGAGGGTATAGCTTTATGAGAGTAATTAGTGGAACTGCAAGAGGAAAAAAACTAAGCTCTTTAGAAGGACTAGAAACTAGACCAACACTAGATAGAGTTAAAGAAGCTTTGTTTAATATAATACAATTTGACTTAAAAGATGCAAAAATATTAGATTTATTTTCTGGTAGTGGAGCACTTGCAATAGAAGCATTAAGTAGAGGTGCAACAGAAGCTGTTCTTTGCGATAATTCAAATAAAGCAATTCAAATAATAAACAGAAACTTAAAAGATACTAGATTAGAAAATAAGGCAAAAGTAATAAACAAAGACTATACAGATACTATTAAACAATTGCATAATGAATTTAAAAAATTTAATATTATTTTTTTAGACCCTCCATATAAAACAAATTATGCAATAAACGCAATAGAACAAATTTTAGAATACAATTTACTAAAAGAAGATGGAATTATAATAGTAGAAACAGATGATAAAAATAAAATAGATGAAATAGAGAAAAATAACAATATAGAAGTTTATGATACAAGAAAATATGGAACAGTGTTTATCATATTCATTCGAAAGGGGTAAAATCATGGAAATTTTTACATTATTAGAAACATTAGAGGACATAATGGAAAGAAGTAAAAGCGTACCATTTACAGAGAAAGGAATAGTAGACAAAGAAGAAGTTTTAGAAATAATAAAAGAAATAAGATTAAAACTTCCAGATGAATTAAAACAAGCTAAATGGGTAAAAGAAGAAAGAGGAAGAATTTTAGACGAAGCTCAAAGAGAAGCAGATGGTATTGTTAAAGAAGCTGAAAACAGAATAATTGCCATGATAGATGAACACGAAATTACAAGAAAAGCATACGAGCAAAAAGCTGAAATTATAGAAACAGCAAATGAAATGTCTAGAGAAATTTCAAAAGGAACAAAAGATTATGCTGATAGCATACTTGCAAATTTAGAATCAGCAATAAATAATGTTTCAGTAACATTAAATGAAGCAATTAGAACAATAGAAAACAACAGAAAAGAACTTAAATAAGATAATTTAGGAAGTCAGAAATTTTAATGGAAGTCAGAAATATTAAATTTATATTGATTTCCTTAGGTTTCTGACTTTTAATTTATATAAAATAAGATTAGTAGATAGAATTTTAGAAGTGTGAAGTGTGAAGTGAGAGGTGTGATTTAGAAAAAAATGTGGATTTTTTTAATTTCCCACTTCACACATCCCACCTCTCACCTCAATACAACAAAATCCAATTTATAAATATTGTTAAAAAATAAGGAGAAACCAATGCCAAGAGGAAGAAGAAGTAAAAAGAAAAATAGAAGTATTTTAGATATGCAAGTTGTAGCACTAATAATTGCAAGTATTTTATTAGGAGTTCTAATATATACAAAAGCAGGTTATATAGGAGAAACTTTAAGCCCAGTTCTAGGTGGAATAATGGGATGGATAAAGTACATAATACCAGTAGGAACTTTTGCAGTTGCAATATTTTTAGCATGTGATGAAGATAAAGAAAGCTTTATGAAAAAAATTACGCAATATGCAGTTCTTTTATTATGTATTACAACAGTTATGACAGTTATTCAAGTAGCTCAAGGCAAATTAAGTTTAGAAAACGGATTTGAAGAAACAGTTGTAGAAGCATATAATAAAGGAACTGAAAATCATGGAGGAGGAGCTGTTGGAGCAATTTGTGCAACTGCTCTAATTAGCTTACTTCGGAAAAGCTGGAACAGTGGTTTTTATAATAGGTATAGCTATAATTGATTCAATTTTCTTGTTTGGTATAAAACCAGCAGAATTATTAAAAGAATACATAGAAAATAAAAATGCAAGGAAACAAGAAGCAAAAGAACAAAGGTTAAAACAAAGAAGTTTAAAAATAGAGGATTCAGTATCTCCATATGTTAAAGAAGAAAAGCCTAAAAAACTAAAAATTAAAGAAGATAGTAAAGAAAGTAATATAATTACAGAGGATCAAATAAATATAAAAATTGCAAATAATGAGCCTCATGAGGGATTATTCAAAAAAGAAGAAGAAGTAAAAGAAGATAAATCTAAAGAAGTTCTAACATTAGAACATACATTAACAGTAGAAGATGAGCATTACGAATTTCCATCAATAGAATTTTTAAATGCAGGTAAAATGGCTACAAAATTAGGAAAAAAAGCAGTAACAGATACTGCAAATAAACTTCAAAAAACATTATATAGTTTTGGTGTATCTGCAAAAGTTGAAAATGTATCAGTTGGACCAACAATTACCAGATATGAATTAAAACCAGCAGAAGGTGTAAGAGTAAGTAAAATTGCAAATCTAGCAGATGATATAGCACTAAGTTTAGCAGCAGAAACAATAAGAATAGAAGCACCAATACCAGGGAAACAAGCAGTAGGAATAGAAATACCAAATAAAGAAAAAGAAGTTGTAGCACTAAGGGATATAATAGATAATCCAGCATTTACAAAAGCAAAATCAAAATTATCATTTGCACTTGGTAAAGATGCTGCAGGAGAAGCTGTTGTTACAGACATAGCAAAAATGCCACACGTTTTAATTGCAGGAAGCACAGGTTCTCGGAAAGAGTGTTTGCATAAATACATTAATTACAAGTATAATATACAAGTCAAAACCTAGCGAAGTAAAACTTGTAATGGTTGACCCAAAAGTAGTAGAACTTTCAGTATATAATGGAATACCACACTTATTAATACCAGTTGTAACAGATCCTAAAAAAGCAGCAGGTGCGCTTGCTTGGGCTGTACAAGAAATGGTAAATAGATATAATTTGTTTGCAGAAAAAAATGTAAGAGATATAGCAGGTTATAATGAAGCTTTAGAAAAAGAGGGTTCAGAAGGGAAACTACCTCAAATAGTAATTATAATAGATGAGCTTGCAGACTTAATGATGGTTGCAAAAAACGATGTAGAAGATGCAATATGTAGATTAGCACAAATGGCAAGAGCTGCAGGAATGCACTTAGTAATTGCTACACAAAGACCATCTGTAGATGTAATTACAGGTATAATCAAAGCAAATATAGCAAGTAGAATATCTTTTGCAGTAACATCACAAGTTGATTCAAGAACAATACTTGATTCAGCAGGAGCTGAAAAATTATTAGGAAAAGGTGATATGCTATTTTTCCCAACAGGTGTTTTAAAACCTATAAGAATACAAGGTGCATTTGTATCTGATAGTGAAGTAGAAAAAATAGTAACTTTCCTAAAAGAAAACGGTGGACCAACATATAGTGAAGATATATTAGAAAAAATTGAAAGGTCAAATTCAACAGATAGAGAATTAGATGAGCAGGATGAAGACGGAACAGATCCATTTTTAATGGAAGCAATAGATACAGTTGTGGATTTAGGTCAAGCTTCAGCTTCATTTATACAAAGAAGATTTAAAGTAGGATATGCAAGAGCAGGAAGAATAATAGACCAAATGGAAGCAAGAGGAATAATATCTGGTTACGAGGGAAGTAAACCAAGACAAGTTTTAGTTTCCAAAGAACAATGGCAAGAGTTAAAAATGGCAAAACCAGTAGAAACTATAAATAACGAAGAATAATACTAACGAGAAAGAAGGGTAATATTTTGGGCAAATTAGATAAAGAAGAAATTTTTTCTAAATTAAATATAAAAGATTATAATAATCAATTAGAAGATATTTTAGAAAAAAAATCTTTTTCAGAAGGCGCAAAAAATATCCTTCTTAATATTTTGTATAAAATGGAAACGGCATACGAAGACTATAAAAAAGTAAAACTAGAAACAAAATTAAAAAAAGATATATTAGAAGAATTTATACAAATAATAGAAAAAGATTGCAAAGAAATAGAATTAATTAAACCTAAACTAAATGAAAAAACAAAATTAGATGATAAAAAATTTATTGCTAAGGATAATAAAGTAATATCATATCCTAACGAAAAAACAGTTTTTTATGGTATATATCATATAAAAGAAAATAACTTTATAATTAATAGTAAAAATAGCATATTAAAAGAGCCAATGGAAAATTTATTAAACATTGGTTATGTAATGGATAGACAAGAACTAATTAGGGATTTTGATGGATGGGCTTGGATAATTTCTAAACAAGAAATAGAAAATTATATTTATAATATTATTTACCAGAATATAAAATTTTTAGTAGGGGATAAATTTTTACAAGAATGTATTTTAAATATAGAACAAATTGATTTTATAGATAAATTTGAGAAGAAAATTAATAATATATATACTGAAGAAATAGCTAATAAAATTATAGAGAAAATATATATATTAAGTATTTTAGAAAACATAAAAACAAGTAAAGAAAAACAAAAACAATTAATAGAAGAAAAAAATAATATGCAGCAAGAGCTAGACAAAATGAACAATAAAAAAGTATATTTACAAGAAATTGCAAATACAAAAAAAATAATAGGAAAACAAATAAAAGAAATAGATGAAATAATAAATAACAATAAAAAATTGAGAGAAAAATTTGTAACTGAAAATGAAAAATTAAAAGATGAGGAAAAAATATTTAGCCTTAGTGAATATGCAGATAAGTTACAGAAAAAAAGAAAAGAATTATTAATTAGTTTAAAAAATTATAGTAATTTGATGAAACCAATGAACTATGTAAAAACTAAATTTGGCATACAAAAAAATGTTGATTTATTAAATAAAATTGATTTAACTAAAGATTTTGAAGAACAAGAAAATAGTGTTTTATTAGAGCTTCAAATAAATTTCTTAAAGGCTATGCAAGAAAAAATAGGAAAAGTAGAAAATAAAAAAAGAATTATTGATTATATATATTTAATTAGGTACTATAAATTACTATATGCAAGCAAGGATAAACAAATAAAAGATTTAGAACAAATAGAAGAACAATTAATAATGGCGGAAAAGTATATAATAACAAGAGCTTGTAATTTAAAGGCAATAAATATAATATCTAATAACATAGAAAAAAATTATGAGATTGTTTCAACTATACTTAATTCTAATATAATTGATTTGGATGAAATATATTTAGAATTCAAAAAGAAAGAAGAAAAAATAGAATTAACAATTTATGATGATAACATGATAGATAAAACTATAGAATATAATGACAAAGTAGATTTAAATATAAAGTTAAATAAAAAGACAAGGTTATTTATATAAGGAGGAAGATATATGAATATTACTTTTTTAGGTGCAACTAAAACCGTTACTGGGTCAAATTTTTTACTAGAAGGGGCAGGCAAAAAAATATTAATAGATTGTGGACTTTACCAAGGAAAAGCAGCAGAAGAAAGAGAAAACTACGAAGATTTTCCATACAATGTGCAAGATATAGACTTTTTACTTCTTACTCATGCACATATAGACCATTCTGGTAAAATACCAAAATTATATGTTAATGGATATAGAAATCCAGTAATTGCAACAAAAGCAACATGTGATTTGTGTTCAATAATGCTTCCAGATAGTGGCCATATTCAAGAAATGGAAAATGAATGGAAAAACAGAAAGAGAATAAGAAAAGGTCTTCCTGAAAGACCACCACTATATACAGCGCAAGATGCCATAGATTCGATAGAAATATTTAAACCAGTTAATTATGATGAAATAATAGAATTAACTCCAGAAATCCATGTAAGATATAATGATGCAGGGCATATGCTTCGGATCTAGTATAATAGAAGTATGGATAAAAGAAAATGGAGAAGAAAAGAAAATAGTGTTTACTGGAGATTTAGGAAATAACGACATACCTCTTTTAGATTCTCCAACAATGATAGAAACTGCAGATTATTTGGTAATGGAATCAACATATGGTGGAAGACTTCATATGAAAAATGATGATAAAGCAGAAATGTTTTTAAATATAGTTGCAGAAACATTAGACAAAGGCGGAAATGTAGTAATACCTTCATTTGCAGTTCGGAAGAACACAAGAAATATTATATGAATTAAACAAATTAAAAGAAGAAAGAACAGATGATGAATTTATAGAAAAATATGAAAAATTGATGAAAGCACCAGTATATGTAGATAGTCCGCTTGCAATATCTGCAACAGAAATATTTAGACAAAATATGAATTTGTTTGAAGAAGAAGTAAGAGAAGAAATTCAAAGAGGAGATAATCCATTAGAATTCCCTGGACTACAATTTACACAAACAGCAGATGAATCAAGAGCTTTAAATGAAAGTAATATACCATCAATAATAATATCTGCAAGTGGTATGTGTGAAGTAGGGCGTATAAAACATCATTTAAAACATAATTTATGGAATCCAAATAGCACAATATTATTTGTAGGATACCAAGCACCAGGAACACTGGGTTCAAAAATAGTAAATGGGGAAAAGAAAGTAAAAATATTTGGAGAAGAAATAGCTATAAATGCAAGAATAGAGTATATAGAAGGATATTCAGGACACGCAGATCAAGAATGGTTACTTAATTTTATATATTCATTTATAACAAAACCAAAACACATTTTCCTAGTACATGGAGAACCAGAAGGACAAAAAGAGCTAAAACAAAAAATATTAGAAACAGTAGATATACCAGTAACAATACCTGAATATGGAGAAAATTATAAACTAGATGATAAAATAACAATAGAATCTAATGTTGATATGGCAAATAAACAAAGATATTTAAGGTTAGAAGTATTAGATAGATTATCAACATTAAAAGAAGAATTAGATGATATGTCTGCAATGATAAAGGGAGATATCTTTGATGAAGATAAAAAAGACGAAGATATTGCAACAATAAATGAAAAAATAAAAGAATTAGAACAACAAATTGTAAAAATAATTTCGTAGTAATTGTAGGCGATTCTAGGGACTGTCCTGAATCGTTAAAAAATGTTGCAAATTAATCGCAAAAGGTGTAGGGGTCGCCGCCCACGGCGACCCGAAAAATAAAAAAATAACGGGTCGATGTGGGCATCGACCCCTACAAATGTAAAAATTTTATATTGTATAAAATTCAAAGGAGAAACACTAAAATGGAAAAATATTATAATGATGCAATAATTGGAAATAAAGAAATGATAGCAAGCTTTACAAAAAAAGGAGAATTAATAAGATTATTTTATCCAAATACAGATTATAGACAATTTATAGACTTTTTACATACAGGAGTTAAAATAAATGATTCTTCAATGATATATATGCATGATGATATAAACAATACATATAAACAATACTATACAGAAAATACAAATATTTTAAATACAGAAATAATAAATACATATTTTAAATTAAAAACAATTCAAACAGATTTTGTGTGCACAGATAAAAATATACTAGTTAAAAACTATAAAATGAAAAATGAAAATAATATAGATTTAAATATTAATTTTATTGTTCATTCAGGACTTTTAACAACAGACAATAATCAAGTAAGTGGATATTACAAAAATGATTCTTTAATTCAATATATGCATGATTATAGTTTGGTTATTTGCTCAGATAAAAAGGTAGAAACTTCTCAAATTAACAATAATAAATCAAATATACACGAACGGAATTATAGGAGATAAAGATTATATAGGAATGTCTAATGATTCTAGTGTTAGCTATGATTTAGGTATTTTACAACCAAATGAAGAAATAGAATTTTGTATATACATTACTATAAACAATGGAGCAGAGACAAAAATATTTGAAAACAAACTAGAAGAAATAAAAAATATTGATTATAAAAAAGAATTAGAAAAAACAAAAAAATATTGGGAAAAATATGTAAAAGACCACGATACAATAAAACTTACAAATTCTAATACAGAATACATGAAAAGAGTAGAAAAAATATATAAAAGAACAATACTTTTATATCCACTTTTAACAAATCATACAACTGGCGGAATATCTGCAGCAGTAGAAATAGATGAAAATAGAACAAAATGTGGTAGATATTCATATTGCTGGCCAAGAGATGCAATATTTATAACAAATGCATTAGATATATTGAAAATGGAAAAAGAAACAGAAAAATTTTATAAAGCATTTTGTAAAAATACACAAAGCAAATCTGGAAGATGGGAGCAAAGATTTTATACAGATGGAAACTTAGCACCATGCTGGGGATATCAAATAGACGAAACTGCAAGTGTAATATATGGAGTATATAATCACTACGAACATACAAACAATTTAAAATTCTTAAAAGACACATTAAGAATGTGCGAAAATGCTACAAAATATCTAAAAAAATATATAGAAAACTTATTAGAAGGAAAAGAAGAAGAATATAAAAGCTATGATTTATGGGAAGAAAATGAAGGAATACACACATATTCTTTATGTGCAATATTTGCAAGTTTTGAAGTTATGCTAAAAATATACGAAAAATTAAAACCAGAATTTGAAACAAACAGACTAAAATTAGAGAAAATTGCAAAAGAAGAATTAATATTAAGAAAAATGCTTGTACAAATAAAAGAATACATATTAAAGAATTTGTACGATAACAATAAAAAAACATTTATAAGAAACAAAGATGGAAAAATAGATATAAGTTTACTAGGACTTGTAACACCATTTAAACTATTTTCACCAAAAGAAAAGAAAATATTAAACACAATAGAAAAAATGGATTTAAGCATAAGAACATATACAGGGGGATACCTAAGATACGAAGGAGATAATTATGTAGGAGGAAACCCTTGGGTAATAGCTAACTTATGGATGGCAAATTACTACATAGAAACAGGAAACAAAAAGAAAGCAAGAGAATGCTTTGAATTTGTTGTAAAAACATCAACTCAGCATGGATTATTACCAGAACAAGTAGATAACGCAACAATGCAAGCAAAATGGGTAATAGGATTAGGATGGTCACATGCAATGTTTATTGATGTACTACATAAATTATATAAATAAAATATGGGGGTAAAAAGAAAGGAAATGTATGCAAGAAAAATTACCCCAAAGAAAACAAATAAGATTAAAATATTATGATTACGCAGCATCAGGATATTATTTTATAACAATATGTACCCAAAACAGAAAACATATATTAGCAAAAATAATAAATAATGAAAAAATATTTACAAATATTGTAGGGGTCGATGCCCACATCGACCCTAAAATAGAAAATATAAAAATTAAATTATTGAAACCAGGAAAAATTATTGAAAAATATATTAATAATTACAATAACAATTTCAAAAACATAAAAATACATGATTATATAATAATGCCAAATCATATTCATTTAATCATAGAATTGAGAAAACGGGTCGATGTGGGCATCGACCCCTACAATTCCCAATATAATAAAATCATTTAAAACAATTTGTACAAAGGAATATGGTGAACAAATTTGGCAACGAAATTATTATGAACATATAATAAGAAACGAAAAAGAATATTATAAAATTATTGAATACATAAGAACAAACCCATTAAAATGGGAAGAAGACAAATATTATAAAGAAGGAGAATAATGATGGCAAAACAGTCAACAGTTTTTGTTTGTAGCAATTGTGGTAATGAATCTTCTAAATGGTTTGGAAAATGCCCAGCTTGTAACGAATGGAATACCTGCTATGAGGAAAAAATCAGTACCAAATCAAATGGAAAAGCTTCCACAAAAAAACAAGCAACACCAATTAAATTAAATGAAGTAAAAAAACAAGACATAGTTAAAACATCTACTGGTTTTAATGAATTAGATAGGGTTTTAGGTGGTGGACTAGTTAAAGGTTCATTAACACTTCTTCGGAGGAGAACCAGGTATTGGTAAATCAACATTAATACTTCAAATTTGTGATAAAATAAAAGGCGAAGGAAAAGTTTTATATGTTTCTGGAGAAGAATCAGTTGACCAAATAAAACTAAGAGCAGATAGATTAGAAATAAATAATGATGATATAGTATTTTTAGGAGAAACAGATATAGATGTTATAGAACATGCTATTTTACAAATAAATCCTAAACTTGTAATAATAGATTCAATACAAACTATGTATTCAGATGAGATAACTTCAAGTCCACGGAAGTGTTAGTCAAGTAAGAGAAATAACTTCCAAAATTATGAAAATGTGTAAACAAGAAGCTATAACTACAATAATAATAGGACATGTAACAAAAGATGGAAATATTGCAGGACCAAGAGTTTTAGAACATATGGTAGATACTGTTTTGTACTTAGAAGGTGAAAGATATTTTGCTTATAGAATTTTAAGAGGAGTAAAAAATAGATTTGGTTCTACTAACGAAATTGGAATGTTTGAGATGAAAGATGTAGGTATGTGCGAAATAGATAATCCATCGTCTGTTTTGTTATCAGAAAAAAATGAAAATATTGCAGGTTCAATTGTAGTTGCAAGTATGGAAGGAACAAGACCAATTTTAATAGAACTTCAAGCACTAACATCTACAAGTGTATTTGGAATGCCTAGAAGAACTGCAAATGGTATAGATTATAATAGACTAACTCTTTTAATTGCAGTATTAGAAAAAAGAGCAGGCCTTCCACTTGGAAATCAAGATGTATATTTAAATATAGTTGGAGGAATAAAAATAAATGAACCTGCTCTAGATTTAGGAATAATACTTGCAGCAAGTTCAAGTTACAAAAATATAGCAATTCCAAATGATACAATTGCTATAGGAGAGGTTGGGCTAACTGGAGAAGTAAGAAGTGTAAATCAGATAGAAAAAAGAATTAAAGAGGCAGAAAAACTTGGATTTAAAAGATGCATAATTCCAGAAAGCAATAAAAAACTATTGAAAGATAGTTACAAATTAGATATAATAGGTGTGCAAAATATAGTAGATGCAATGAGACATTTAGGTTTAAGAAAATAAAATACTAAAAAAGTGTGAGGTGAGAATTTGGCAGAAAGAATAAAAAAAGATGATACATTAATTAATATATTAAAAATTATAGCTCCAGGAACAAAATTTAGAGAAGGACTAGATAATATATTAAAGGCTAAAACTGGTGCATTAATTATTATTGGTGATTCTAAAGAAATAATGGATATTGTAGATGGTGGTTTTAAAATAGATGAAGAATATACACCAGCTAGACTTTATGAACTTGCAAAAATGGATGGAGCAATAATTCTTAGTAAGGATTTAAAAAGAATATTACTTGCCAATACTCAAATTATACCTTCTTCTAAAATTTCAACAGACGAAACTGGAACAAGACATAGAACAGCAGAACGTACAGCTAAACAAACAGGAGAACTTGTAATTAGTATTTCTCAAAGAAGAAATATAATAACAGTTTTTAAAGGTGATTTTAGATATACAATAGAAGATAGTAGTAAAATTATTACTAAAGCAAATCAAGCTTTGCAAACTTTAGAAAATTATAAAAGAGTTTTTGATACAAAACTAAAAGTGCTAAATGAATACGAATTTAACGATATTGTAACTTTAGATAATGTTATAACATGTATTCAAAGAGCAGAAATGGTAATGAGAGTTGCAGATGAAGTTAAACGCTCAATTTATGAACTTCGGAGATGACGGAGTTTTAGTAAAAATGCAATTAGAAGAATTAATAGAAGATTTACCAGAAGAAGAATTACT
This sequence comes from Clostridia bacterium, assembly GCA_017397545.1. Lineage (GTDB taxonomy): Bacteria > Bacillota > Clostridia > TANB77 > CAG-508 > CAG-452. The sequence goes on along the minus strand of JAFQIK010000004.1, from coordinate 2,745 downwards.
TATTGTTAAAGATTATATAGCACCAAGTAGAAGATTAGTAGCAGAAAAAATATTGCAAAATATACAAAATGCAAGTCAAGATGAATTTATACAATCAGAAACAATTGCAAAAGCTTTAGGATATGACCAATTTGATAATTACGAAGAGGTAGCAGTTTATACAAGAGGGTATAGAATCTTAAACAAAATACCAAGAATGCCAAGTAATATTGTTACAAACTTAGTAAAAACTTTTAAATCTTTTCAACACATATTGCTTGCTGATGTAGATAAATTAGATGAAGTAGAAGGAATTGGAGAAGTAAGAGCAAGAACTATAAAGCAATCATTAAGAAGAATGCAAGAACAATTCATGTTTGATAATTTGATGATTTAAAGAGGTGTAATATTTGAAAACAATAACTAAAGATAATAAAGGAATAACGCTGGTATCGCTTATAATAACTATAATTATTATGTCTATACTAGTTTCTGTAGTTACATATTCTGGTATTGATACTTATAGAAATGCAAAAATTACTAATTTTGTTGCACAAATGCAATTAATACAAACAAAAGTGGATGAGTTAGTAGAAAGTAAAACAATAGAAGAGATAAATACTTTAGGATTACAAGAAATTACGACAGAAGAACAAAATAATGTAATAAGTAAGGCATATAGTAATGAGGAAATAACAAGTAATACTATAAGGGAATATAAAGTGTTTACAAGCAATGATATTTTAAATATATTTGAAATAGAAGATATAGAAAGTGACATTATGGTGAATTTTACGACAAGAGAAGTGGTTAGTGTAAATGGAATTGAATATGATGGAACAACATATTATACACAATATAAATTACCAAATGGACAAGCTATAATTCAAAATAAAACTAAAACTGATAGAAATTTAGAGTTTAATATAGAACCACCTATAATAGATGGATTAAATGCAACAATAAGAATTAATAATATAAGAATTACAAATGGAACCTTAAAATATAAAGAAGAAAATGATAACTATTGGCAAACAATAACTAATTATACTAAAGCACAAGAGGTATATACTATAGCAATTTCAAAATCTGGTACATATGAGTTTGTATTAACAGATAATGTAACCGGCGAAAGTTCAAATACTAATAAAAAAACACTACTACTTGCGAATGCTCCAATTACTAATCAACAAATAACTGATGGATATGACTATAGTTTAAATTCAGATAATTGGGCATATGTACAAAATTATGTATGGATTCCTAGATTTGCATATAAAACAGATGATGAAGGAAATAATAAGCAAATAAAATTCTTAAAAGGTAATTCAAACATTGCAACAGATAATACATATATTGATGATACATGGACTATACATGAAAAATTTACAAGCAACGGAACAGAACTTACAGGAGTATGGATAGATATAAATATTCAGATTGAATTAGAAGATATGGATACAGTATTAGATGATGCAAGTTATGATGTAAAGGAGGAAATTAATTATGAACAATAAAAAAATAACATTAAGTATTATAGCATTAATTTTTGTACTAATTTTAGGAGGATTTTTGACATATGGATATTATCAAAAAGCTACATATAAATTGCAAAGACCAATAGTATCTATGGAAATTGAAGGATATGGAACAATAAAAATGGAACTTTATCCAGACGAAGCTCCAAATACAGTTAAAAATTTTATAAAATTAATAAATGAAGGATATTATAATGGTTTAACGTTCCACAGGGTAGAAGAAAGCTTAATACAAGGTGGAGATAAAGCAGGAGATGGAACAGGAACAACAGAATACAGTATAAATGGTGAGTTTAAAGAAAACGGATATGATAATACTTTAAAATTTGAAAGAGGAACAGTAGGGCTTGCAAGAATGGATTATACATATTATTCATCTATGGATGCAAGCTTGATAGAAGAAGGATATAATTCTGGATATGCTCAATTTTTTATAATGACACAAAATCAGCCAGCTTTTGATGGATATTATACAGCATTTGGAAAAGTAAGAGAAGGAATAGAAATAGTGGACAAATTAACAAAATTAGAAACAACAGTAGAAACAAACGAAGAAACAGGAGAAACAACTAAAACAACAATGCCAGTAAATAAGCCAGTAATAAAATCAATTTCAGTAGATACATTTGGAGTGGAATATGGAGAACCTGAAACACACGAAACATTTGATATAAACCAATGGTTTATGAATTTGTATGGAATTTCATATTAAAGGAAATTCTCAATAAAAAACAAATTGTAATTTGTAGGTGAGTTTTAATTGCAAGACATCCATAAAATCTGGTTAAAAACATCAATTTATTGCGCTCCTCGGTTCAATACGTGTGTATCACATGCGGTGCTCATAAATTGATGTGTTTTAACCGATTTTATTAATGAACTATATGTTTAAATGTAGAGTAGCGCGAGATAAAATATAAATAAATCTCTGGGAGCGAACCTAAAAACAAAATTAATTCTATTCTACAAATTAGAATTTACTCAACAAAAAAATAAAAAAATTTTAAAATAACTATTGACAGTTTTGTTAAAATCTAGTATACTTATCTTCGTCAACGAAATGGGCGCATAGCTCAGCTGGTAGAGCATCTGCCTTACAAGCAGGAGGTCATAGGTTCGAGCCCTATTGCGCCCACCATTTTTTTGGCCCGGTAGTTCAGTTGGTTAGAACGCTAGCCTGTCACGCTAGAGGTCGACGGTTCGAGCCCGTTCCGGGTCGCCATTTTTT
>JAFQIK010000051.1 GCA_017397545.1 Clostridia bacterium | reverse complement strand
TTTTTCTTTAATTCTATTAATATGATACCATATTTTTACAGGTTTTGTATACAAAAAAGAGAAAATTCTTATTGATATTTCTGAATTTTCTCTTTTACATACTAAATTCTTTCTATCTGGAATTTACTTTTTTAAGTAACCTTTATGGTAAGGCTCTGTAAGAAGCGGGCGACTACTAGTCGCCCCTACATAATTCGCAATATATTTTCGGGCGGACAGAGTCGTCCGCCCCTACAACGTTTGCAATATGTTTTATTATTCTTCTGTTGTTTCTTCTTCTATTCCTAATCCTTTTTTTGTTAGGCTTATTTTTCCTTGTTTGTCTATATCTAGAACTTTTACTAAGAATGTATCTCCTTCTTTTAATACATCTTCTACTTTTTCTACTCTTTTTTCTGATATTTTAGAAATATGAAGTAATCCTTCTTTTCCTCCTCCTAAGTCCATAAATGCTCCAAATGCCATTATTTTTGTAACTGTTGCTTCATAGATTTCTCCTACTTCTATTTCTCTTGTAATATCTTCTATTATTTTTTGTGCTTTAGCAGCTTTTTCTGAACTTTCTGTATAAATAAATACTCTTCCATCTTCTTCTATATCTATTTTTACACCAGTTTGATCAATTATTTTATTAATTGTTTCTCCACCTTTTCCAATTACATCTTTTATTTTGTCTGGATTTATAGTCATTGATGTAATTTTTGGTGCATATTTAGATAATTCTTTTCTAGGCTCTGCAATTTCTTTAAGCATTATTTCGTCTAATATATATTGTCTTGCTTTTTTAGTTCTAGCAAAAGCTTCTTCTATTATTTTATATGTTAATCCATCAACTTTTATATCAACTTGTATAGCCGTTATTCCATTTTTTGTTCCACCAACTTTAAAGTCCATATCTCCAAAGAAATCTTCTAATCCTTGGATATCTGTAAGCATTACATAGTCATCTGGATCTTCTGGATTTGATACAAGACCTGTTGAAATACCTGCTACTGGATTTTTAATTGGAACACCAGCATCCATTAATGCTAAAGTACTTCCACATATACTTGCTTGTGATGTAGAACCATTTGAAGATAATACTTCTGATACAACTCTTATTGTGTATGGAAATTCTTCTTCACTTGGTATTACTGGAACTAATGCTTTTTCTGCTAAAGCTCCATGTCCAATTTCTCTTCTTCCTGGTCCACGTGATGTTTTTGCTTCTCCTACACTATATCCTGGGAAATTATAGTGGTGAATATATCTTTTTGATGTTTCTTCATCTAATCCATCTAATTTTTGTTCTTCTGTTACCATTCCTAATGTTGCAATTGACATCACTTGTGTTTGCCCTCTTGTAAATACTGCACTACCATGTACTCTTGGTAATAATCCAACTTCACAAGAAAGTGGTCTTATTTCATCAATTGCTCTTCCATCTGGTCTTTTATGTTCTTCAAATATCATTTTTCTAACAGATTTTTTCTCTAATTTGTATAAACTATCTGCTATATCTTGTTTGATTTCTTCCGCTCTTTCTTCTCCATATTTTTCTACAAAATATGTTTTTACGTCTTCAGCTAATTTATCCATATTAGCATCTCTAACTTCTTTGTCTTGAGCTTGTACATCTACATACATTCTTTCTGCAAAGCTTGCTTCTATTTCTTCGTAAATATCGTGGTCAACTTCAAATGATTTATATTCCATTTTTGGCTTTCCAATTTCATCTCTTATTTTAGCTATAAATTCGCATACTTTTTTAATTTCTTCGTGTCCTGCTTTAATTGCTTCTAGCATTTTATCATCTGGTAATTCTTTTGCTCCAGCTTCAATCATAGCTATTTTATCCACTGTTCCTGCAACTAATAAATCTAATTCTGATTTTGCTTTTTCTTCTAATGTTGGGTTTATTATAAATTTACCATCAACATATCCTACTTTTACAGATGCTGTTGGTCCACCAAATGGTATATCTGATATTGAAAGCGCTGCTGAAGCTCCTATCATAGCACATACTTCTGGTGAATTATCTGGTTCTACAGATAAAACTGTTGCAACAACTACTACGTCATTTCTAAAATCTTTTGGGAATAAAGGTCTTATTGGTCTATCTATTGCTCTTGATACAAGTATTGCTTTGTCTGCTGCTTTACCTTCTCTTCTAGTAAATCCTCCTGGTATTTTTCCTACTGAATACATTTTTTCTTCATAATCTACTGATAATGGGAAAAAGTCTATTCCTTCCTTTGGTTCTTTTGAAGCTGTAACATTTACCATTACAACTGTTTCTCCGTATCTAACTAATACGTTTGCATTTGCAAGTTCTGCTAGTTTTCCTGTTTCTACAGTAAGTGTTCTTCCTGCAAGTTCCATTGAATATGTTTTAAACATAATTCGTCCTCCTTAAATTTAATATTTATTGTAAGAAGATAATTTTTCTATGAATGTAACCTCTAAAATATGTTTATTTATTAAGCACATTTTACAAGCTACTCTTCATATTTAATTATCTTTCTTATTGTTAAATTTTTGCCTGTAGGGGCGAATTGCATTCGCCCGCGGGCGACTACTAGTCGCCCCTACAACGTTTGCAATTAATTTGTGCAAATCATAATTAAGGGCGGAAAAATAAAATCCGCCCCTATTATTATTTTCTTAAATTTAATTTTTCAACTATTTCTCTATATTTTGGTAAATCTTTTTTAGCTAAATAGTTAAGTAAGTTTCTTCTTTTACCTACCATTTGTAAAAGTCCACGTCTTGAATGGTTATCTTTTTTATGAACTTTTAAATGTTCTGTTAATTCGTTAATTCTTTCTGTTAAAAGAGCTATTTGAACTTCTGATGAACCAGTGTCTTTTTCATCTCTTTTGTAAGAATTAATAATTTCTTGTTTTCTTTCCTTTGTCATTATTTTTTCCTCCTATTTCTAAAAATATGCCTTAAACTGAAACTAAAGTCGGATATTCTTTTAGTTTAAGAATAAGGTAGTTTGGCTTTTTTAAGCATTACTATTTTACTATAAATAAAAGGAATATGCAAGAGTTTTTGTAAAATTCTTGCATATACCTTAATTAAAAAACTAAATTCCAGGTAAAGTTCAAGTGGAATTTAGTTTTTTTCAAAAATGATATAATTATATTAAAGTACTTTCTATGGGTCTTAGGAGGTATATATATGTATCATAATCAAAAACATTTAACATTAG
>JAFQIK010000050.1 GCA_017397545.1 Clostridia bacterium | reverse complement strand
TGAGCAGTCTGCGAAACTACTTAAATTATACCAGATGGAGTTTTTTTATTCTATTTGTCGCTTATCGGCATAGCCTTTTCTATTCTCACCCGCTTAGCGGGTGGATTAAACCCCGAGAGACCGCTAGGTCTCTCGCGTATTAAAAAACTGTTCTCTTTAATTTAAGAACAGTTTTTATTTCATTTTTTAAATATATTAATGTGTAGAGTATTTGTATGGGTTGGCCTTGGTCGGCCCTGAAATTTTGAATTGTTTTTACTTATTTGGGCAGAGCAAGCCCTGCCCCTACATTTTCTCTATAAAAACAATTGCAGATTAAACATTCAATATTTTTTCAATTTCTTTAAATCTTTTTACTTTTTTTGTTGTTGTTTTTTCTAATTCCTCTGTTGTTATTATAAGTTCTTTTATTCTTTTAAATTGAGATAAATTTTTATTTATTTCTTTTATATCTTCCCATATTAATTCTTTATATTCTTCTTTTGTTTTTTCTCCAAAATGAACTTTAATTTCATCTTCATCATATACAATTTTTATTCCTAATGCAATTTCACCTTTGGCATTCTCTCTTGGGAACAGAATACTTTCTTGAACATACTGTAATTTATTTACTAAGAACTCAATATCTGATGGAAATACGTTTTCTCCATTTTTTAAAACTATAACTTCTTTTTTTCTTCCTGTTATAAATAAATATCCATCTTTATTAAAGTACCCTAAATCTCCAGTATGTAACCATCCATCTTCTAGTACTTCATTTGTTGCAGTTTCATCTTCATAATATCCAAGCATTACATTAGGACCTTTTGTAACTATTTCTCCTATTCCTTTTTCATCCACATCTTCTAATTTTATTTTTACATTAAATGGTGCCATTCCAACACTACCTGGACATTTTTGTTTATCTGTTTCTGCTGCAACAAGCGGAGATGTCTCTGTTAAACCATATCCTTGAACTGTGTCTATTCCAAAATTGTTATATCCATCTATTACATTTTTATCCATTGCAGCTGCACCAAAATATGCTATTCTTAAATTTCCTCCTAATTGGTCTAATACAGATTTAAAAATTTTTCTTCTTATATCTATATGGAATTTTAATAAAAAGTTAGCTATTTTGCTCATTGTATTTACTAATTTTTCTTTTCCTTGTTCCTTTATTCCTTTTTGTATTTTTTTGTATATTGTTTCTAATACTAAAGGCACTGTAACAAAAACACTAATTTTATATTCTTGTAAATTCTTTGCAATATATTTTAATCCGTCACAGAATGCTATTGTTGCTCCACTATAAAATCCATATAAGAAAGTAATTGTACATTCAAATGTATGATGTAATGGTAAGAAAGATAATAATACATCACTTTCATACATTTTTGACATTTTAGCCATTCCCATAATATTTGATGTTATATTTTTTTGAGATAACATTACTCCTTTTGCTGTATTTGTTGTTCCAGATGTAAATATTAGTATACTCATTTTTTCATTGTTAATTTTTATACTATTGTATTTTTTATCACCATTTTGTATTGCTTGTTTTCCTTTTTCTATTAGAGTTCTAAAAGATAAGATATCATTTTTATCTTGTTCTAAATCCATGTTTATATAATATTTTAGGCTATTGTTTTCTTCTTTTATATTATTAAATATTTCACTATATTTATCTTCATATATTACTGCATCTACCTTACTTCTTTCTATTAAACTCTTTATTTCATTTTCTGGTAACATTTTATCTAATGGAACTACTACCATATTTGATGTTGTTATTCCAAAATAAGACACGCACCATTCATATCTATTATTTCCTATTAAAGCTATTTTTTTATTTTCTAATCCCATATTTAAAAGTGTAGTTCCTAAAGCTTCTACTTCTTCTTTTATTTCTTTATATGTTTTTTCTACTATTGTTTCATTTTTCTTTCCTAAATTTCTTTTAAATTTATATGCCACATTATCAGCATATTTTTCTGTACTTCTTTCTATTAATTCTTTAAAATTTTTTATTTCATCAGCTTTATAAATTTCGCTATTCAATTTTTTCATTTTTTCTTCCTCCATTCTAATCAACATTTTATAGTTTAACATTTTATATTTATTTTTTCAACAAAAGGTCTACATTTGCCTTTTCTACACTTTTGTGGTATAGTAGTAGAGTATTTAATTTTCAACTCTACCGCAAGTAGAATTTGGAGGATGTTTAGTTGTATGAACGATTTAAAACAAATTATCGCACATAATATTATAAAACTTAGAAAAGAAAAAAAATTAACTCAAATAGAGTTTGCACAAAAATTAAATTATTCTGATAAAGCAATTTCTAAATGGGAAAGAGCAGAATCTCTTCCAGATGTTATTGTTCTAAAACAAATTTCAGATATTTTTGGAATAAGTGTAGATTACCTTTTAAAAGAACATTCAGAAAACGAAAAATTAGTACTAGTAAAAAATAAAAAGAATTCAAAAATTAACAAAGTATCTCTTACTCTTTTAGCAACTTGTCCTATATGGATTATCGCTACAATTATTTTTACTTTTATATTAATTTTTACAAATAAGTATGTATGGCTTGTATTTTTTATAAGCGTACCCTTAACTGTTCTTTTATTCTTAATTTTTAATAGTATTTGGGGAAATAGAAGAAATAATTATTTTATTGTATCTATTTTTGTATGGTCAATATTATCATGCTTATATTTATGTTTATTTAAGTTTAATGTGTGGCAAATTTTTATACTTGGCATACCTGCTCAAATTGCAATTATACTTTGGGCAAATTTGAAAAGGCGTTAGGGAGATTACGTTTAGTCAAAACTAAATTCATTATCTATTCTAATGCTTTTAATTAATTCTCCATCCAAAGATTTTAGTTTTATTTTTTCTTCATCTATTATTATATAACTTTTTTTAGTTCCACCTCTTGGTTTTGAAATAGAACCTGGATTCGCAATTATTCTTTCTCCTATTTGTTCAAGCATTCCTATATGTGTGTGACCTGAAAGAAAAATCTTTCCACAGTTTTCTGGCAAACTATTTCTATTATATATATGTCCATGTGTTAACGTTACTTTTATACCATTTATATCTATAGTTTTTAAGTATCCTAGACTAAAGTTAAATAATTCATCAGCCTGAGTGCTATCACAATTTCCTTTTACTGCAATAATTGCTCCTGCCATATTGTTTAATATTTCTGCAACTTCAAAGTCGCTTGAAGAAAAATAATAACTAGAAAAATCTCCAAGTATAATTAATTTTTCTGCATTTTCTTCTCTATATCTTTCTATTGCTCTATTTAAACATTCAATATTACCATGAATGTCCGATATGCACATTACTTTCATATTTTTTCCTCCTATGCTATATAAATTGTAATTTATACGGAAGTGTGAAGTGAGAGGTGGGAAGTGTGAAATTATGGCAAAGTTTACGAAGGCTATCCCTAAAAGCACACCTCACACATCCCACATCGCACTGCAAAATTGCAATTTATCTAATTCTTAATAATCTTATCCATTTTTACATCATTATCATTTATATCCATTTTATCACATATACATTCTCTATATGTTAATCCTATTTTTATGCCTTGATAATTTTCTAAAAACCTATCATAAAAACCTCTACCATAACCTATTCTATTATTTTCTTTGTCAAATGCTATTCCTGGAACAATACAGATACTATTATCAAAATTATTTACTATTTCATTTGTTTTAGGTTCTAATATTCCATAACTTCTTTCTTCTAAATCTTCTAAGCTGTTTATGTAATAGAATACTATATTATTTCCTTCACATTTTGGTACAGCTACTTGTTTCCCTCTATTTAAACTATGTTTTATTAATTCTATAGTATCTACTTCTTCTTTTAATGATACATAAGTTAAAATCAAATCAGTTTCTTTATATTCTTTTAAACTCACTATTTTGTTAAATATTATACTATCTAGTTTTTCTTTATCTTTTATGTTTTTTCTAATTTGCTTATATTTATTTCTTAAAATTTGTTTGTTCATATAATTACCTCTTAAATATTTTAACATAGAATTAAAGTTAATTAAATAATTGCGCATGTAAATTTTTATTTGACATACAATAAAAATTATAGCAATACACTCCTACGAATTATTTCTAATTCTTTGTGTCTTTTGACTCATTATCATATGTACTTAAAAGTAATACAAAATAAAGACCATCGTTTTAATGGTCTTTATTCGCTTTATTATTATGCATTTTATCAATAAAATATTTAAAAAATTGCATATCCATCATATATTCAGGATGCCATTGTACGGCTACAATATTTTTATTTTCTATACCTTCTATAATTCCATCATCACTTTTTGCAACTACTTTAAAACCTTTTGCAAGTTTTTTTATTGCTTGATGATGTAATGAATTTATTTGCATTTCTTCTATACCATAACATTCAAATAGAAAAGAATCTTTATCAAATCTAACATTATGTCTTTTATCTTTTTCTAATTTATGATTTTCTATATCTTGATATAGACTTCCTCCAAAGCAAACATTTATAGCTTGTATTCCTCTGCAAATACCTAATATAGGTTTATTAGCTTTATTAAATTCTTTAATTAATGTAAAGTCTAATGTATCTATTTCTTCACTTTTTTCGTGTATTTTCGCAATAGATTGTTCTTTATAATTTTTCGGATTAATATCAATGGCACTTCCGGTAACAAGTAACCCATCACAAATATTAATAACTTCTGTTAGATTAGTTAAAGAACTAACTGGAAATAGTAATATATTAAGTTTTTCAAATATATTTTTAAATTCTTTATCTATATAGTACTTTTCAGACCCCTTCTCAGATAGTCCATATCTTTCTGTAATTGCTATAATCATATTTTTTCTCCAAATTCCGATTAATCTTACTTCTTTCATTTTGGCTGGGGTGGTAGGATTCGAACCTACGAAATGTCGGAGTCAGAGTCCGATGCCTTACCGCTTGGCGACACCCCAATGTATGTAATTCGGGTCGCTGTGGGCAGCGACCCCTACATATTTTATTTAAGAAATCCTTTTATTATTTGTTCTTCTGCTTCTTTTTCGTTTAAGCCTAATGTCATTAATTTTGTTAATTGTTCTCCTGCTATTTTTCCTATTGCCGCTTCATGTATTAAGTTTGCTTCTACATTATTTGCTACTATTTCTGGAATTGCAATTACTTTTGCTTTGTCTTTTATAATTGCATCACATTCTACGTGTCCAAAACACTTTGTATTTCCTGTTATTTTTGATTTAAATTCTTGAACTGATTTATCTACTGCTACAGATCTTGATGTAACATGTGTACTTGCATTTTCTCCATTTAATTCAACTTCAAATTCTGTTTTTGCAAATTGGTTTCCATGTGTCATTATTTTTTCTGAAACAACTAAATTTGAATCTTCTTCTAAAACACCTTTTGTTACTCTTATTGTAGAATCTACTCCTTTAATTTGAACAGATTCCATTTTTAAATAGCTTCCTTTTTTTAAGGTTACTTCTGTTACTGGGTTAAGAATTCTTTTTCCTGTTCCTTTTCCTTCTCCATAATGTTTTTCAATATATTTTACTTTTGCTCCTTCACTTAAAAAGAATCTATGTATTCCATCATGCTGTGAATCTTTATGATGGTCATTATGAATTCCACATCCTGCAATTATTACTACATCTGCATTTTTACCAATATAGAAATCATTATATACAACATCATTTAAACCACTTTCTGTTATTATAACTGGAATATGTATAAATTCATATTTAGTGTTTTCTTTTACAAAAACATCTATTCCTTGTTTATCTTCTTTTGTTACTATATTTACGTTTTGTGTAACTTTTCTTTCTATACCTTGTCCATTTTTTCTAATATTGTATGCACCATTAGGAGCTTCATTAATATCTGCTATTTGTTTTAATAATTCTAACTCGATATTATCCATTATTTTCTCCTCCTAACTTAGCACAAAATCCTGCTGTTTCTTGTTTTAATATATCGCCCATAATTTCTTCTTTTTTGCCCATTTTTTCTATTTTTCCGTTATTTAGTAATATTATTTCATCTGCAATATTTAAAATTCTTTCTTGGTGAGAAATTATAAGTATTGTTCCTTTAACTACTTTTCTCATATTTTCAAATACTTTTATTAAATTGTTAAAACTCCAAATATCAATACCTGCTTCTGGTTCATCAAAAATTGTAAGTTTTGCATTTCTTAAAGCAACTGTTGCAATTTCTATTCTTTTTAATTCTCCTCCTGATAATGAACCATTTACTTCTCTATCAACATAGTCTTTTGCACATAATCCTACTTTTGAAAGTATATCACATGCTTCTTTTCTATTTATTTCTTTTTCAGCTGATAATTTTAACAAATCATAAACTGTAATTCCTTTAAATTTAACAGGTTGTTGAAAAGCAAATCCTATCCCACTTTTTGCTCTTTTATCTATAGATTTTTTAGAAATATCTTTTCCGTCTAATATAACTTGTCCCTTATCTTCATTTTGAATTCCCATTATGATTTTAGCAAGTGTAGATTTACCGTGAGCCATTTGGTCCTGTTATTACTATAAATTTATCATCATCTAGTTTTAAATTTATATCATCTAATATTTTTTTATTATCTCTTGTAAAACTTATATTTTTTAGTTCTAACATTTATTTTCCCTTTCAAAATAACTATTTTCAACATAAATATGATAACACTTTATAACTAAGAAATCAAGAAAAAAGTAAAACGAGAATAAGAGGCATAGTTATTCTCGTTTTACTTTTTTTATTATACTTTTTCAATATATTTTATATGCGTATATATCTGTTGCCTGCCAAAAAGCCACGATTTTGATGTATCCGGTCCTGTAATAACCATTCTATACTTCGTTTCATCTTCTGTTTTAAATTCATATTCAGCTTTGGCCATTCCTCCCTTAACGCCTTCTGAGCTTATATAGTCAAAACTTTCGGGAATGACTGGTGATTCTGTATTACAAGTTTCCTTTAAGCACTGCGCAATGCCTTCTTTTGTATACGGATAACTCATTTTTTATCCAACCTTTCCTATTTTAATTTTGTCTTATTTAATCTCTATGCAAATCAAATAATTAAGGATTTAACACTTAGCCTACTAGCGTTGCGAATATAGTATAACATATTTACATAATTTTTGCAACTTTTACATATAGGAATTTTTTCGTTTGTGCCATTTTCAAGGATTTTATTTCCTTATATTTCCATTTTAGCACTCGGTTTTTCTTCAATTTTGATTATTTTAATTTTGTTTTTTTATCCAAAGAAAAAAAGGCGCAATAATCCTATTACAACC
>JAFQIK010000049.1 GCA_017397545.1 Clostridia bacterium | reverse complement strand
GTAGGGGCGACCATTGGTCGTCCGAGCTTCGAAGAACGGGCGATTAAAAAAATTGCCCCTACATCTTGGGATAATTCCTTTGATGCATTTCGGGTCGCTGTGGGCAGCGACCCCTACAGATTTAAAAATGAATTCATCCCTGCAAATTACAATTTGTCTTACAAATACAAAATAGAGGTTAAAATTTCTAACCTCTATTTAAAATTTATTTTTATTGATTCATTTGTTTTGCAACTTCTTCAGCAAAGTTTTCTTCTCTTTTTTGAAGTCCTTCACCTTTTTCGAATCTTGCAAATCTTGCAACTTCTGCATTGTTATTGTCTAATAATTTTTGTACTTTCATAGAAGAATCTTTTACAAATTCTTGTTCTAATAAACAAATTTCTCCATAGAATTTTCCAATTCTTCCTAATACCATTTTTTCTGCTATTTCTGCTGGTTTTCCTTCATTCATAGCTTGAGCTTTTAATATTTCCATTTCGTGTGCTACTACATCAGCTGGTACTTGTTCCCTATTTAAGTATTCTGGTCTTGCTGCTGCAATTTGCATACATACATCTTTTGCTACTTCTTCTGTTCCTTTTGGAAAATCAACAAGAACACCAATTTTTCCATCACCATGGATATAGCTTTCTACTAATCCTGTACTTTCAAATCTTTCAAATCTTCTAACAGACATATTTTCTCCTATTGTAGCTATTTTGTCTGTTAATATATCTTTTATTGTTTTAGAAGAATCTTCTATAGATGCTTCTTCTAATAAAGCTTCTACACTTGCTGGATTTGTAACAGCTATTTGTTTTGCTGTATCTGCAACAAATTTTCTAAATTCATCATTTTTTGCAACGAAGTCTGTTTCTGCATTTACTTCTAATACAACACCAACTTTTTTGTCGTCTGTTACATAGCAATATACTAATCCTTCTGCTGCTATTCTATCTGATTTTTTAGCTGCTTTTGTTATTCCTCTTTCTCTTAATAACTCAGCTGCTTTGTCCATATCTCCATCTGTTTCTGTTAATACTTTTTTGCAGTCCATCATTCCTGCACCTGTTTTTTCTCTTAATTCTTTAACTAAAGATGCTGATACCATAAAATAATCATCTCCTTTTAATTTTGTTAAATTCATATTTTATTGTAGGGGTCGCCGCCCACGGCGACCCGTTATTTTTTTTGCGGGACGCCAAGGAGTGCGTCCCCTACGACGTTTACAATAAATTTATATTTTCTATTCAGCTGTTTCTTCTGCTGCTACAACTTCTTCCATGCTTGTTGGTTCTTCTGTAGCTATTTCTTCTTGCATTTCTTCTAATGCTTCTCCTTGTCTTCCTTCTATAATTGCATTTGCCATAACATCTGTGATTAATTTTACAGCTCTTATTGCATCATCATTACCTGGAATTGGATAATCTACGTCTTCTGGATTACAGTTTGTATCTACTAATCCTATAATTGGAATATTTAATTTTTTTGCTTCTAATACAGCAATTCTTTCATTTTTAGGATCAACTACAAACATAGCTCCTGGCATTCTTGTCATTTCTTTGATTCCGCCAAGATTTTTTTCTAGTTTTTCCATTTCATTTCTTAATGCTGCTACTTCTTTTTTAGGTAGTACATCAAATGTACCATCTTGTTCCATTTCTTCTAATTTGTTTAATCTTTCAATTCTTTTTCTAATTGTTTTAAAGTTTGTAAGCATTCCACCTAACCATCTTTGGTCAACATAGAACATATTGCTTTTTAATGCTGCGTCTTTAACACATTCTTGTGCTTGTTTTTTTGTTCCAACAAATAGAATGTCTTTTCCTTCCTCTGCTACTTCTTTCATGAAAGCATAAGCTTCATCAATTTTTTTTGATGCCTTTTGTAAATCAATAATGTGGATACCATTTCTAGCTTGATAGATATATTCAGCCATTTTAGGGTCCCATCTTTTTGTTTGGTGTCCAAAATGTACACCTGCTTCTAGTAATTGTTTCATTGCAACTACTGCCATTTTCCATTCCTCCTTATTTGTTTTACCTCCACATAGCCTTTATCATTTAAGAACACTTTTGGCTAGTCCTAAAGCACAATCTTAAACTGTAACTATATGTGCGTATTTTTCAACTTGTATATTATACCAAAGGTTTATTTGTTTTGTCAATATTTGAATTAAAATTTGTTGTTCATCTTGGTTTCCGTTAAGTAGAGTATAAAAATGTAAGTTACACAAAAAAATCGATACATCAAATTTATCATTTGATGCATCGATTTTTGATTCTGCATTATGCTGTAACTGTTGTCAATATAAGATTTTTGTGAATATCTGCTCTCCTTTCACTATATACATATGCATTTTCAATCTTTTCTCGTAGTGTTTCCGAAAGATAGATAACTGCAGATGCTTGATATTCCGGCACATAAACTTTCATAAAATATTGTAAACCATCATAGTCTTCATTTCTTCTTATATACACTTCAATATTTTCTGATTCTTTGCCTCTTACCGGTCCTTCTCCTTCATGGAATATAATTTTTCTCATTTCAAAAGAAGGATCTTTTTTGAATGCTGCTTCAATAGCTTTTTTAAGTTCAGTTACAAATTCAGAATTCTTCATGTTTTCACCTCATTTAATAATTTATTTTTTTAGTAGTGGTTGCCATAACTAAAATCACTTCATACTATCACCTTTCTTCTAAAATTATTAATTTGTGAAATTGATACCTTTGTTACTGCAAAAGTTACCATTATTTTATCATCCTGTTATGTAAATGTCAACTTTGTTAATTGTTTAGTGTAGTTAATTTATGATAAGATCACCTTAAAAGTTTGTAAACGAATATTTCACCTTAAATGTATAAATATGTAAAATTTAAACAAACTAGAAAGGTGGAATATTTAATGTTAAAACAAAAAGATTTAAAAAGAGCTACAT
>JAFQIK010000048.1 GCA_017397545.1 Clostridia bacterium | reverse complement strand
TTTTCCATTATCTTTTAGAATATCATATTTTCTAAATTCTAAAAATTCATTAACACTTTTTGAAAACTCTTCCATAGTAAAAGTATTTTCTCTTTCTACTAAATCATCTATATAATCAAAGTAACCTGTCACTGCTCTTTCTAATCTTTTTATTTGTTTTTCTTCTAAATAATTTTTAGCAATCATTACATCAGATTTTAATATTCTTCCATCTGGTGAATTTTTCCAAGTTGTTAATCCCATATTTTCCTTGGTATGGTCTGCTTTTTGATATATTATTTCTGCTGCTGTATTTCCTGTAATTGCATAATGGAATTTGTTTTGAATCATTGCATAAAATTGATGTGTTATTTCTGAGTTTTTATCATAATCAATACTACATTCTGCAAATATATCTGTAATTTGTTGCCATATTCTACGTTCACTTGTCCTAATAGAACGAATACGTTCTAAAAGTTCTTTGAAATAGTCTTTTCCAAATTTAGGTCCATTTTTTAATAATTCATCATTTAATACAAAACCTTTTTTTATGTATTCTTTCAAAGTGTTAGTTGCCCATATTCTAAAATCTGTTGCTTCTTTTGAATTCACTCTATATCCAACAGCTATTATTGCATCTAAACTATAAAATGCTAATTCTCTCGAAACCTCTCTATTTCCTTCATTTTGAACTGTTCGAATTTTTCGAATAGTTCGATTTTCTTCTAACTCATGATTTTCAAAAATTTCTTTTAAATGATAATTAATAGTATTTACTTCAACATTAAATAACTTAGACATTGATTTTTGAGTTAACCAAAAATCTTCTTCATCATAATCATATAGAACTTCTACTGATATATTTTCATTATTTTTGCTTTGATATATAATTAAATCTTTCAAATTTTGTATATTGTTCATTTATTTTTCCCCACCTTTCTTTAATATTTTTCTTTCACCTTTTTATTTACTAATTTTATATTAGTCTAATTTGAGTCTTTTGCTTTCTTCTTACTGTGGCATAAGTACCTTTCCTCCTCTGAAAATATACATCCACAATATTTTTGCATATATAATCCGAAGTTCTCTTGCTTTTGCTTGTCCTTCTCTAAATCCTACTCTAAAATCTATATAAACAAATTCTATTCCATATTTTTTTGCAAGTTCTTTTCCTACAGAAATTATAGATTCATGATTTTGATATGGACTTACAAGTAAAGTTGTAGAAAAGCTATCAAATCCGGTTTTCTTTTGCATATTTTGCTGTTTGTTCTAATCTTATTCTATAACAATAATTTTTACATCTATTTTGTAAATCATTTATTACATTTTTACAAAACTCTTTTAATCCATAGTTTTCTTCAAATATAGCATCCACATTTATACTTTTTGTATAGTCTTTTAAACAGTCTCTTCTTGCTTTATATTCTTGATATGGATGTATATTTGGATTATACCAATATACTGTAGGTTCTATTCCTTCAGTTCTTAATTTTTCTATACAATATACACTACATGGTGCACAACAAGTATGTAATAACAATTTCATTTTCTATTCCTTCTTTTCTGTAACCAATTCTTTATTACTTAATTTTAAAAATATATCTTTAGAAAGTACTACTAATATAACAGCATTTATTACTGCCACAAATGCTATTGGTAAATTTTTTGTAGCATACAAATATTCTATATATACATATAAAGATACAAAATTTATTACAATAGGTATATATACTTTTTTTCTATTTACAATGAAATATATAATTGATATTATATCTGCCATATACAAATATCTATCATGCATGCTAGGCAAGAAAAATGTACATAACAAGACTGACCATAAAGATAATTCAATAAGTAATTTATTATCAATTTTTATTTCTTTATGCAATATAACAATAGCTGTTATTGCAAGTATACCAAAAGTAAATATTGTTCCATAATTTGAAAAAGCAATGTCTGGAGTTGCAATAAGATTACTTTCACTTATAGTATCTATTAGTAATGCATAAATATTAGGAAAGTTCATAGATGCATATCCTATATAGTTACCAGTTTGATTAATATATATATCTAAACAACTCATTATAGATCTTCCAAATATTATAGCAGGTAAACACATAACAAAATTAACTATTGGTATTATAAAAAAATAGTATATTGGAAATTTTCTATTACTTAAATATATAAGAATATATACAGGCAATATAAATATTGATTGTAATTTAAAAGCAAATGATATTCCTAAAAATACAAAAGCCTTAAAGTATTTCTCTTTAAAAATACATAATAGAGAAATTAAAACAAATGTTGTATATATTGAATCACATTGTGCCCATGCTGCTGAATTAAGTACTACAGTTGGTAAAATTATTATTATTGAATATGTTAACAATGCATATAAATGCTTATTTTTATTGTTTTTTAATAGTTCGTAAATAATCATCATTGAAACAATTGCCACAATATAATCAAATACTATAGAAACTAATTTTATTAATATTATCGGACTTAAAGGTATATATGACAGAATTGCTATAATAAATAAGTATGGAACATTATAATCTCCTATTTCTTGTTTTAAAGCTAATATACCTCCATTGTCTCTTATTTGATTAAACCAATTTACTAAAAAGCTAGTATAATCTTGTGATTGATAATTTAAGAAATCAATTCTTGCTTTTAAAGATATTACAGTTATTACAAAAAATAAAATTTCTAAATAATGTTTTTTTATAAATTCAAAAAATTTATTATCTATTTCTTTTAATTTTAGCATTATATAATTCCTTTCCTAAAATTAGTTTTCTCTTTCTAATCCTAAATGTTTATATGCTTTATCAGTTACCATTCTTCCTCTAGGTGTTCTTGTTATAAATCCCATTTGCATTAAATATGGTTCATATACATCTTCTATTGTTTCTACTTCTTCACCTATTGTAGAACTTAAAGTTTCTATTCCTACTGGTCCTCCAGAATAATTTAATATTATAGTTTTTAATATTTTTCTATCTATGTTATCTAATCCTAAATCATCTATTTCTAACTTCTCTAATGCAATTTTTGCAATTTCTTCTGTTATAGTTCCGTCTCCTAAAACTGCCGCATAATCTCTTACCCTTTTTAATAATCTATTTGCAATTCTAGGTGTTCCTCTAGAACGTCTTGCAATTTCTATAGATCCTTTTTTATCTATGCTTACTCCTAAAATTTCTGCCGACCTTGTTACTATCATCTCTAAATCATCTACATTATATAATTCTAATCTATGTACTATTCCGAATCTATCTCTAAGTGGTGTTGTAAGAGACCCCGCTCTAGTTGTTGCACCTATTAATGTAAATTTTGGTAAATCTAATCTAATAGACCTAGCACTAGGACCTTTTCCTATTATTATATCCAAATTGTAATCTTCTAAAGCAGGATATAAAATTTCCTCTACACTTCTATTTAACCTGTGTATTTCATCTATAAATAAAACATCATTTGGCGAAAGATTTGTTAAAAGTGCTGCTAAATCTCCTGGTTTTTCTATTGCAGGTCCTGATGTTATTCTTATATTTGTATTCATTTCGTTAGATATAATACTTGCAAGTGTTGTTTTTCCAAGTCCTGGAGGCCCATATAATAATATATGGTCTAATGGCTCATTTCTTTTTTTAGCTGCTTCTATATATATTTTCATATTTTCTTTTACTTTAGTTTGTCCAATATATTCTCTTAAATTTTTTGGTCTTAATGAAACTTCTGCAATTTCTTCTGTTTCATCTTGCAGATTTGGAATTAATAAATTTTCGTCCATTTTATCTTTCTCCTTGCTACTTTTTTCCTTTTAAATTATATCTTTAAATATAAAAAAAAGCAATATTATTGATTATATTGCTTGTAATAATAAATTGTAATTTGTATGATTAAATATATTGCAAACGTTGTAGGGGTCGCCGCCTACGGCGACCCGCAATGTACATAATTTTCGGGTCGCTGTGGGCAGCGACCCCTACATATTCTTAAATTAAATTTCTCTTATAAATTACAATCCACCTATTTCTTCCTTCTCAAAATCCATCCTTTTTCTGCTTTATATGGTATTTCTAAGATTACTGTTTGTCCTTCTTTTCCTGGATTTACATGCGGAACTGGCTCTTTAGTTTCTGTATCCCACATTTTTTCTATTTTAAATATCTCTGGTTCTAATTTTCCTGGAATTAATAATTCTAATGTGTCTCCTAATTGTAATCTGTTACGAATTTCTATAATGTAACAATTTTCAGATGTAGAGTTTAAAATTTTACCGCCGAATTCATAATCTGGATTATATTGTTTCCCTTTATATTCTTGAAAATCTTTATTATTTTTATCGTTGAAATAAAATGTAGTTAATCCTCTTGTTTTTGTTTTCTCTAATTCTTTTAAATATTTTGTGTAGTCATATTCTTTTGGATTTTTTAAATAATCATCTATAGCATTTCTATATGTATTTATTACTGTTGCTAAATAATACTCTGTTTTTAATCTTCCTTCTATTTTTAAACTATCTACGCCCATTTCTACAATTTCTGGTAATTCTTTTATTAAGCATAAATCTTTAGAAGAAAGTATATATGTACCATGTTCATCTTCCTTAATTGGCATTAAATTTCCAGGATTGTTTTTCTCTTCTAAGTACAGGTTATATGCCCATCTACAGCTTTGTGCGCAATCTCCTAAATTACCACATCTTGAAGCTAAAAAATCACTTAAATGGCATCTTCCAGAATACGCATAACATATTGCTCCATGTATAAACATTTCTACTTCTAAATCTTCTGGCTTGTTTTCCATTAAATCTTTTATTTCTTCTTTATTTAATTCTCTTGCTATTACAATTCTTTTTGCACCATTTTTATGCCAAAAGTTTCCTGCATGATATCCTACTATATTGCTTTGAGTACTAATATGTAAATCTACATCAGGTGCAAATTCTTTTAAAGTTTCTAATACTCCACCATCAGATACTATAATTCCATCTACTTTTGCTTCATTTAAAATTTGAGCTTGTTTTTTTACTTCTTCGTACATATTATCTCTTGCATATATGTTTAAAGCTGCATATACTTTTTTATTTATTGAATGTGCATATTCTATGGTTTTTACCAATTTATCATCACTAGTGTTAACCCTAGAACGTAATGATAGTTTAGATGTTCCCATATATACTGCATCTGCTCCATATAAAAAAGCTGTTTTGGCTTTTTCAAAAGAACCTGCTGGCGCTAACAGCTCCGGTTTATCCATATTTTTTACTCCTTTACCACATTTCTCCTATACCTTCTAGTACTGTCTTACCTATATCTTGTTCAAATCCACGAGAAAAATCTATTCTGTTTGCAACCCAAATTCCTTTTAATACTCCCCATTTTTCTTGCTTATACTTTTCTGGAAATTGGGAATCATCCACTCCAATATATTTTCTTAAAAATGAAAATTGAGATGCTAATAACATATCAAATCTTAAATTCCTTTCTATATCTGTTTTTTCTTTCCCTTTATTTCTTCTATCTTCAATATTAGTTTTTAGGAATGGCCATTTCTTTAATATTATATCATAAACATCTGTCATATGAACACCATTTTCATCTGCTTCAAATTTTAAAGGAATATTTATTCCTCTAAACATTCTTCCATCATTAAAAAATTGTCTTACTAATTTAGTTTCATCTCTTTTATATGCTGAATGACTTGCTTTTCCTGTTATAGAATTTTCTTCTACATCAGATGTCATAAAATGAAATTCAACAAGTGGAGTTTCCTTTATTTCAATTTGCGCTAATTTCATTAATTCTAACATTTCTTGTAATGCTTGTACAATTAAATTTAATTGTACAGGTTCCTTTATTTTTTTCATTAAATTTGGAAACACTTTTACCATCTTATCCTTTTCATATTGTGGTTCATGTTTTGAGTATTTGTATTCTCTAGCTTCCATATTTTCCACTATCTCTATTACACGCTGCTGCAAATTTTCAGTATCTAATTTAAAATCGCTTGTACAGTGATAAGCTATATATCCATTATCTTTATTATATTTTTTATGATTTTGAATATCCATTATCAAACTATTAAATAAAATCAAAAATTCTTTTTCTAGTTCAGCTTCTTCTTTTTCAGTTTCTGTCAATTCTTTTTTATCTGGTCCTAACCCGCGGACCTGTAACTAACTGCATTCCAAAAACATCATCCAATAGCTTAACTTCTGTATTCTTTAGAGAGCTTGAAAAATCTTTTATTCTTGCTGTCAAACGAGCTTTATCAATCATTTTATTTCTTTTTGCAATTTGTATACATCTATTATAAGCTTCTACAAATTCTAAGAAACCTCTTCCTAAATCATTTATAAAATTTTTGTAACCATCTGCAATTTCTCCTATTGTTGGCTCTCTTATAATAGTTCCTTCGTTTCCGTTTGCTCCTGCTTCTACAGCAAGTGTTTCTAAAAATTCATCTCTTTTTTGATTCATAAATAATCTCCATATCTCTTTATATAAGTTTACTTATCGCTAATCCATCTCCAACTTCTAAAATTTCTGTTTCCAAATTTGGATTTTCTTTTGTTTCTTTTATGTACTCTCTTAAGTGAGTTACTGCTGTTCTTTGTTTATGTTTGTTATAATCACTCATAACATATCCTTTATATAAAATATTATCTGCAAGTATTATGCTTCCTTTATGTGATAATCTAATTGCTTCTTTTAAAAATATAGGATATTTTCCTTTTGCAGCATCTATAAATATTATATCATATTCCGTATTTAATGTTGGTAATATTTCTATTGCATTTCCTTTTAATACATTTATATTTTTTTCTAATCCCATTTGCTTTATATTTTCTATTGCTTCGTTCGCTCTTTCTTCATTTAATTCTATTGTATCTATCATAACGGGCGGACACAGGGTTTCTCCCCTACAGTTGTTTAATAAGATTGTAGCAAAAGAAATAGATGAATATCCTGTTGCTGTTCCTATTTCTAATATTTTTGTAGGTCTTTCTTTTAGTAAAATATCTTTTATTACTTCTAATGTATCATCCATTATAATTGGAATATGCTCATTTAAAGCCTTTTGTTTTATTATATCTATGTTCATTCTAAAACCTCACATTTTATTTAAATTCGCAAAAGAATTAGTATTATGCTAGGCAAAATTTAGTAAAAAACCAAATGTGCATATGCACATTGAGGATTTTCTAATGTATTTTAACAACGCCAAATGCTGATTATTTTTCAAACTTATCGTCTAGCTGCTCTTTCACGTTCCTTATTATTCAATATTTTCTTTCTTAATCTAATAGTTTTTGGTGTTATTTCTACTAATTCATCATCTTGTATAAATTCTATTGCTTTTTCTAAGCTCATTTGAATTGGTGGAACAAGTCTTAATGCATCATCTGAACCAGAAGCTCTTGTATTTGTTAAATGTTTTTCTTTACATACATTTACAGCTAAATCTTCTCCTCTAGAATTTAATCCAACTATCATTCCTTCGTAGACTTCTGTACCTGGTCCTATAAATAAATCTCCTTTATCTTGTGCATTATATAATCCATAAGTTATTGCTTTTCCAGCTTCAAATGCAACTATTGTTCCTCTAACTCTTGATAATACATCTCCTTTGTAAGGTTCATATGAATCAAATATATGGTTCATAGTTCCTTCACCTTTTGTATCTGTTAAGAATTCTGTTCTATATCCAATTAAACCTCTTGCAGGAATTCTAAATTCTACTTTTGTGTGCCCCTCTTCTGCTGGTTCCATATTTATCATTTCTGCTTTTCTTCTTCCTAGTTTTTCTATTACATTTCCTATGCAATCATCTGGAACATTTACTACTAATCTTTCTATAGGCTCACATTTTTCTCCATTTATTTCTTTATATATAACTTTAGGTCTAGATACTAAAAGTTCAAAACCTTCTCTTCTCATATTTTCTATTAAAACAGATAAATGTAATTCTCCTCTACCTGCTACTTCGTATGAATCTGGTGTATCAGTTTCTGTTACTCTTAAAGATACATTTCTTTCTAATTCTTTAAACAATCTATCTCTAATATGTCTTGAAGTTACAAATTCTCCTTCTTTTCCTGCAAACGGTCCATTATTTACAGAGAATGTCATTGTAACTGTTGGTTCATCTATATCAACAAAATCTATTTTCTCTGGATTATTAATATCGCAAATTGTTTCTCCAATATTTATATCTGTTATTCCAGATATTTCTACTATATCTCCAGCTTTTGCTTCTTCAACTTCTACTTTTTTTAGTCCCATATATGTAGAAACTTTAACTATTTTTGCATTTGCATTTTTATCTTTTTTACAAACTATTGCTGGCATTCCAGCTTTTATAACTCCACGTTCTACTCTTCCTACTGCAATTCTTCCAACATAGTCATCATAGTCTATGTTAGAAACAAGCATTTGCATTGGTCCATTTTCATCGCATTTAGGTGCTCCTATTGTATTTATTATTGTTTCGTATACACATTTCATATCTGTAGTTTCTTCATTTAAATCCATTTTTGCAATTCCTTGTTTTGCAGAAGCATATATAACAGGGAAATCTAATTGTTCGTCATTTGCACCTAAGTCTATAAATAATTCTAAAACTTCATCAACTACTTTTAAAGGTCTAGAACCTGGTCTATCTATTTTATTTATAACTACTATTGGTTTTAAATTTAATGCTAATGATTTTTTCAAAACTTCTCTTGTTTGTGGCATTGCACCTTCGAATGCATCAACTAATAAAAGTACTCCATCTACCATTTAAGTACTCTTTCTACTTCTCCACCAAAATCAGCATGTCCAGGTGTATCTACTATATTTATTTTTATATCATTATACATAACAGATGTGTTTTTAGCTAAGATTGTAATTCCTCTTTCTTTTTCTATATCGTTAGAGTCCATTACTCTTTCTTGTACTTGTTCATTTTCTCTAAAAGTTCCACTTTGTTTAAGAAGTGCATCTACTATTGTTGTTTTTCCATGATCTACGTGTGCAATAATTGCTACATTTCTAATTTTTTCGTTACTCATTATTTAAAACCTCTCTTTTTTTATTTATAATAACAATTAATTATACCTTACATAATGTAGTATTGTCAAGGCTAAGCTTGCGTTTTTTAGCATAATGTGGTAAAATTGTTTTAAGTAGTTATTCACAAATTTTATTTTTAGGAGGTATCCACATCATGACTACTACTGTTAAACTTTTATTAGTCCTTCTTTGCGTCACCGCCATTGTTTGCATTTCCTTCATAATTGCATTCGTCAAGAAAAGAAATGCGTATGAAGAACTTTCTGAAAATGTAAAGCCTTATGCTCACTGGACCAAGTTCAGTGATGGCACTTACGCTATACCCTTAACAACAATGCTGTATGATACAACTTGTTCTTCAGTTGGCACTGTTGCTAAGAATTTTTCTGAGTTTTCAAATTGCAACTTAGAAGAAACATTGGAAAATGTATATTACGGCGACTTTGCTGGTAGAACTTATCTTCCTGTAAAAATTCTTGCAGCAGACTACAATAGCAACTCTGTAACAATTTCTGCTCCCAGCGGAAAACGCTTCGTCGTAATGCGCAGTGACGATTCAGACTTCCCGACAAGTGTAAACATAAAGTTTACCAAAAAAGAAGGATGAGTCCTAAAAAAGGCCACCCATTTGGGTGGTTTTCTTTTGTCAAGGCTAAACTTGTTTTTTTTTACATAATGTGGTAAAATTAAATTAAGTCAAATTATTATTGAGGGGGATTTGGCTTATATTTTATACGAAAGGTTTGTTTTTGAAAAATGACAAAAAAAATGACCAAAGAAGCCAAGAAGACTCTTAAGATATATTTTATCTTCTTTGCTGCATGTATCGCGTTTGTCGCGATAGTATATGGCATATCAGTCTTCGTTGAGTATTCTTATTACATGAGTGATCTCGTTGCAGAGGAACTCATCGTTGGAGAAGAAGTTAAGATAGTATCTCCTTCATCTCCTTCATCTCCTTACGAAGGGTTAGTAACAGTAAAATCATACTATGATATTACTGACAAAAATGGACAAGGCCACGGCCTTGAGGTCTTCGATATTTTCGAAGTCTTAAAAGAAAGCGACTGCATTACGCAGTTCAAGAAGGACGGCGTTTATATCTTCAAGGAGGATGGACAAAAGTTCTCATCACTCTCTAGCTCAAACGTATACGTACTTCAGATTTTCTATGAAGAAAAACTGGTAGAAGAGGGTCAGACTCTTTACCAGGTTTTAGATGGATCCTACTACATAGTAGTTCCGTCTACGCCGGACTCATAACCCTAAGCAAACTCCCCCCTCGCAATTGCCCTTGATTACGTCAAAGTAGTTTAGGGGCTTTTGTTTTTTTATTTAAATAATAAGCCCTCTTAAAATATTTTCTAAGGAGCTTACAAATTATTATATTTTTTCATCTCTTAACTTAACAATTTTATTCATTAAATCTTGTGTTAATTCTTCTAAAAGTTCTTTGTTGTTTATTTCTTCTTTGTATTCAGAATAATATATAGGTTCTCCTATGTTAAGTCTTACTTTAGTAAATGCTTTAAAAGAACCTTGTATTCCTACTGGAATTATTGGTACATTTGCTTTTATTGCAAGTTTTATTGCACCTTCTTTCGGTTTTACACCTTTTGCCATTCCATTTCTAGTTCCTTCTGGAAATATTAGTAATAGTTCATTATTTTTTAGTAATTTAAGTGATATTTTCATACTTTCCATAGATTTTTTTCCATCTTTTACAGGATATACTCCAAATATTCCTGCTAGCCATTTTAAAATTTTAAATTTAAATAAGCTTTCTTTTGCAAGAACTCTTATTGTTCTTTTATTCATAAGAACAAGCACTACAGAATCTAGTGCATGAACATGGTTTGGGCAAATTAACGCCCCTTGAACTTCTTCTAATTTTTCTTTTCCTTTTATTTTTGGTCTGTATATTATTATAGCTACTATTTTTAATATGAATTTTATTGTTTTTCTTAAAATTTCTTTCATTATAGTCTCCTTTGATAAATTGTTATTTGTGTGAATAATTTATTTTAAAATCTGTAGGGGGCGGAACCCCGTGTCCGCCCGAAAAAAATTGCATAAAATTGCGGGCAGACAGAGGCGTCTGCCCCTACAACGTTTGCAACAAATTCTATTTATGGGCGCAGTTCGGTATTCCTAACAGGTCTTTCTAACCGACAACGCCCCTACATCGTTTTACATTTTTCTTTTAATTATCTCTATTATTTTTTCCACAACTTCATCTATAGTTAAATTTGTTGTATCTACTATTATACTGTCTTCTGCTGGTTTTAATGCACCTATTTCTTTTGTTTTATCGTTTTCATCTCTTTTTCTTATACTTTCATACACTTCTTCGTATGACATCTCTATGCCTTTTTCTTGATTTTCTTTAAATCTTCTTTTTGCCCTTTCTTCTATAGATGCATCTAAATATATTTTAACATCTGCATTGGGGAATACATATGTACAAATATCTCTTCCTTCCATTATCACATTTTTTCCTTTGGCCATTTTTCTTTGTAATTCTACCATTGCAAGTCTTACCTCTTTTATTGAGGAAATTGGTGAAACTATAGTAGTTACCTCTTTTGAACGAATTTCTTTTGTAACTTCTTTGCCGTTCAAAAAAATTTTGTCTCCCTCTGGTAATGGTTTTATATCTATTTTTATATTTTTGGCTACTTCTATAATTTTTTCTATGTCATCTATATTTATATTTCTATTTAATACTTCTAATGCTACACATCTATATGTACTTCCTGTATCTATATTTATTAATACTAATTTGTTTGCTACTCTTTTTGTTACAGTTCCTTTCCCACTTCCCGCTGGACCGTCGATACCTACGATAAATGCCATTACTATTCATCTCCTTTTAATTTTATTGTTATTTAAAGATTGCAATTTATATCGAAGTGTGAAGTGAGATGTGAGAAGTGTGAATTAAAGTAAAGCCTACGAAGTCTATTCTTAAAATCACACCTCACACCTCACACATCTCACCTCAAAATTTTAATTTGTCTAATTATTTTCTTCCGGTATATGAATTCCTTTCGCAACTATGTCTATTGTTTCTACATTCATTGCTGTTAAATTTTCTATTTCTCTTTTACATTTCTTTTTAAATTCTCTCAATTCTTCTACTACATTATATCCATATATAATTACTACTTCTATATATACTCTAACGCCTTCGTTATCTCCTATTTTTTCTATTCTTACTCTACTAACTTTATGTATTGAGTCTGTTTTTGACGATAAATATTCTATTATTTGTCTAAAAACTGTATCTGATATCTTAAAATTACCCAAATAACTAAATGTTGGTCTTATAATAGATTTTTCTGATATATATGGTTTTGCATCTTTTCCTTTTGATTTAAATATTTGAAGCGGGTCTAATATAAATCCAGAAAAATCTTTTTTAATTTCAAATGTTGGTACTGGTATTACATGTTTCCCTTGTGTTTGTCTAATTCTTTTAGCTTCTTCCATTTCTTCTTCTGTTGCAACATCTGTTATATAAATAGTTTCTGTAAGTTCTGGAAGTCCTAAATTTTCTCTAATTTTTTTTATCATATTATCTGAAGTACCAAGTATTAAAATGCTTTCTGGTCTATACTTTATAAAAGCCATTTTTAATTCTTTTGCTTCCTCTGGATTATTAAACAAAGCTTTTTTTACAGTTTCTATTTTAGTAGTAGCCTTTTTTGCAGAAACACCTGCAATTACTTCGTTATCCTTAATTAGTAATCCATCATCTATTATATAATTTATCCCTTTTTCATTTGCTACCATTTGTGCTCTATAACTTTTACCTGTACCTGATGGTCCAACAAATGCATAGGTTTTTATTTTACTTTCTATTATTTTATCTATAATCATATTTTTCACTCCAAATTGATTTTAATAGATTATATCATTATAAATTGTTTTTGTAAAATAGTTTTTTAATTGCAAATTTAAATAACAAAATTCTAATTCGCATAGTAAAATTATTTTTTTAGTTCGCTCCCAGAGATTTATTTATATTTTATCTCGCGCGCCCCAACTGCGCAGATTATGTAACAAAATTTTAGCTAACGCTAAATTTTCTAAACATAATCTAAGCTTGTCGGTCCCCACCCGTAACCCGCTCGTAAAATATAAATAAAAATCTCTTCGCGCTACTCTACATCTAAATACATAGAGTATTAATAAAATCAGTTAAAATACATCAATTTATGAGCACCGGATGTGATTGAAGTGTTTATGTAAAATTCTTAAGGAAAATTGAAGGAGGAAGCGGGAACCGAGAGGCTCGTTCAATTTTCCTTTAGAATTTTTTAAACACGTATTGAACCGAGGAGCGCAATAAATTTATGTTTTTAACTAGATTTTATGGATGTCTTGCAATTAAAACTTACTTACAAATTACAATTTTCCTAACATTTTAACTAACAAAAAAATAGGCGACCTAAATATCAATCGCCTATCTATAATATTAAAATTAATTTGACAATTCATTAACTTTTACACTTCTTGTATGTTCTATTTTTGTCCATGTCGTGTCTGGTTTAATTAATGCTTTTATATTTATTAATATCCAAGATCCCATAAATAATGGATAGCAAAGTATTCCTTTAATCATAGGTTTTATTGGTCTTTTATCTAACCACATAATTAGTATTGCTGTAAGTGGTGGCAAAAAGAATGTAGCTCCAATATACCTTGCATAATTCCATATCAATGCTGCTGTTGTCATTCCATTTGCAGCGTATATTGCAAAATTTACTACTAATAAACCTAAAGTTATTATAAGCATTGGCATTCCCATTAAGTAAAGCAATCCATCAAAATTCATTAATGTTTTATGGTCTTTTACACCTTTTACTAAATCTTTTAAATAATACTTAAAGCATTGTATATGTCCTACTGACCATCTCATTCTTTGTGTCCAAGCTTGCTTGTATTCAAATGGTTGTTCATCATAAACTATAGCATCTGTTGCCCACCCTAATTTTCTTCCATTTGAAATATTTATTAATGAAAATTCTATATCTTCTGTTAATGTCTTTGTATTCCATCCTTCTTCTTTTATAAGGTCATATTTTACCATAAACCCTGTTCCATTCAATAATGGAGATAGTCCTAAATTATATCTTGCTAAATGATAAAATCTATGCATTGTCCAATAGAATAATGCATAACCTGCTGATACCCAAGAATCTGTTGGATTTTTTATGTCTCTATATCCTTGAACAACTTCTTCTCCTTGGCAAAGCTTTTTATTCATGGCTTTAATAAAATCTGGCATTGCAACATTATCTGCATCGAACACACACATTGCATCATAATCTTTACCTTGTTCATTTATTTTATTAAAAAACCATTGCATTGCATAACCTTTTGTTTTTTTCTCACTGTCAAATCTTTCATATACAATTGCTCCTGCTTGTCTTGCTACTTCTGCTGTATTATCTGTACAATTATCTGCAATTACATAAATGTCTAACAATTCTTTTGGATAATTTTGATTCTTTAAGCTTTCTACTAAATTACCAACAACAGTTGCTTCGTTATGCGCAGGTATTAATGCCATAAATTTATGGTTTTTATTTACTTTTAATGGTTTTTCTTTTAACTTTACTAATGAACATGCACTTATAACTATATTATATAACCAAAATATTGTTATAATCCAAACTAATGCTTGTTGTAGTATATATAAATATTCCATTTTTTACCTCACTTAAAATTTCGTTATTTTACCTTAAAAGATGGCTAAATAAATATCTTTTAATTATATTTTATTTTGCCACCTTTTATATTATACTACTATTTTATTTTTTTTGCAATATTTTTTGTCTTTTATGGTAAGGCCCTTAATTAAAAAACTAAATTCCAGGTAAAGTTCAAGTGGAATTTAGTTTTTTTCAAAAATGATATAATTATATTAAAGTACTTTCTATGGGTCTTAGGAGGTATATATATGTATCATAATCAAAAACATTTAACATTAGA
>JAFQIK010000047.1 GCA_017397545.1 Clostridia bacterium | reverse complement strand
TTTTAATAAATATTTTTATATTTCCAAATTCTTATGCAAGAGAGGAAATTATTTCATCCCAAATGGAGGCATTAAACATATCTTCATTTATAAAAGAGGGACAAAGTTACACAGAAGATATTTTTCCAGATATGAATTTAAACCAATTTTTAAATTCAGCAATTAATGGAGAAATAGATAATAAAGGAATGTTAAGCAGTATATTATCTTTGTTTGGATACGAGCTGATTAGTGCAATTTCGTTGTTAGGAAGCATATTGATTATAGTAATAATACATAGCATATTAAAAAGTTTTAGCGACAATTTAAATAATGATGGTGTTGGACAAATAGCATATTATATGGAATACATACTTATTGTTACATTAATTATGTCTAATTTTTCAAATATTATAAATATGATAAAAGAAGCAATTTCGAATTTAGTTGGTTTTGTAAATTGTTTAGTTCCGATACTTCTTGCATTAATGTCAGCCTCTCGGCAACATTGCTTCAGTTTCTTTAATTCAGCCCCTAATAATTTTTGCGATAGTATTTATAGGTAATACAATAACATTATTTGTATTGCCTATAACACTTATTGCAACAGCTATAAGTATAATATCTAATTTATCAGAAAGAGTGCAAATAGGAAAATTATCTAAATTTTTAAAATCTGGAATAACATGGTTTTTAGGATTAGTAATAACAATTTTTGTAAGCATTTTATCATTAGAAGGAACACTTACAAGTAATGTTGATGGCCTAACTGCTAAAGGAATAAAAGCTGCAACGTCAACATTTGTACCTGTAGTAGGAAAGGCTTTAGGAGATTCTGTTGATATGGTACTAGGATCTACATCACTTCTTAAAAATTCAATAGGAATTGTAGGAATGTTTGTTGTGATTGGTATATGTGCTATGCCAATAATAAAATTATCTATACTTACAATTACATATCATTTTGCATCAGCTGTATGTGAACCTTTAGCTGATAAAAAAATAGTAGGGTTATTGGAAGAAATGGGAGGAACTTTTAAAGTGCTTTTAGGAATAATGTTTTTTGTAGCAGTATTACTAATTATAGGACTAGCAATGTGTATTAAAATATCAAATAGTGGAATGATGTATAGGTAGGTGAAAAATGGTAAAATTTATAAATTCTTGGGCACAAGGGATAATACTTGGTGTAATTATTGCAACAATAATAGAAATGATTCTTCCAGAAGGAAATAATAAGAAATTTGTAAAAACAGTTATAGGTGTTTATATATTATTTACTATAGTACATCCTTTAATAAATGCAGTATCAAATAAAAGTATAAATTTAAATTCTATAATAGATAATACTACTAAAGAAATGGAAAAACATGATAATAATTTAATAGCAATTGAAACTAATTCGTATATAGAAACTACTTATAAAAACAAGGTAGAAGAACATTTAAAGCAAAGATTAGAAGAAAAGGGATATAGTGTATTAGAAATAAATTTATACTTAGAAACTCAAGACGAACAAAGATATGGAGAGATTAATACGATGGTTATTAAAATAGTAAAAACAGAAAATGAGCGAAATGAAAATAATAATGTAAATAATATAGAAAAAATAAATATTAGTATATCAAACACTAATGAAATAAAAGAAAATGAAGAAAATAATCCAATTTCAGAAGATGAAATAAGTAATATAAAAGAATATTTAAATACTACATATTCAGTTGAAGTAGAAAAAATACATATAAACGAGTGACAAGGAGGAAGTTATATGTTTAAAGATAAATTTCAAAATTTTAAAAGTATAATTATAAAAAAGAGTG
Source organism: Clostridia bacterium (assembly GCA_017397545.1). Lineage (GTDB taxonomy): Bacteria > Bacillota > Clostridia > TANB77 > CAG-508 > CAG-452. The sequence goes on along the minus strand of JAFQIK010000047.1, from coordinate 42,593 downwards.
AAGGTAATAATAAAAAGAATATTGAGAATTTGGTGACTTTTTTAGTGCTTTTAATAATAACAGTAATTGCAGTAAATACTATCTGGGGAACAGATAAAGAAGAAACAAAAAGTAAAGATACTAATACAACATATAAGCAATTAGCAGATAATTTAGATAGTAGTAATAATGAAAATTTAGAAGAATATAATTTAGAGGAAGAGTTAGAGGACATACTATCAAAAATTGCAGGAGTTGGAAAAGTGCAAGTATTAATTACATATTCTGAAACTAGCGAAGTTGTAGCTATGTATAACGAAACATATACGTCAAGTAATACAGAGGAAACAGATACTAATGGTGGAGTAAGAAAAATTGAATCAACTGATACTAATAAAGAGATTATTTACGAGGAAAAGGATGGAGAAAAAATTCCTATAACTCAAAAAGTTATTATGCCAAAAATGGAAGGGGCCATAATTACTGCAGAAGGTGCTGGTAATGTAAATATAAAGACAAATATTATTCAGGCTGTTTCTGCTGCAACGGGGTTGTCTGCATATAGAATACAGGTGTTTGAGATGAGTGTTTAAAACAAATGAAAATTGTTAAATATCAAAATTTTAAATATTCAGTAGATAAATTAGAAACTGTAGAGAACATGTAGGGGCGACTAGTAGTCGCCCGGTCTTCAGAGAAATTACTAAATATAAAAACATTTTAATATTTAATAAAAATAGAGAATTTAATCAAAAAGATATCTATAAGAAAAAATATTTAAAGATAAATCTTTTTTAGCAGTTTCTTCGAAGAGCGGACGACTACTAGTCGCCCCTACATGTTCTCTACAGTTTATATTTAATAAAAACAATAATTTACTAACAAAAAAGGAGCGATTTATGAAAGTTTTAAAAAGAAATCAATTAATAGTTTTATTAATTTCATTAATGTTAATAACGGCAGGATATTTAAATTTTACTGCTAATCAAGAAAATATAATGACAGGTACAATAGCTGATAGAAGTGATACTGCAATTGGAGATGCAGAGCTTGTTAGCACAATACCACATGAAGAAAATGTACTAGAACAAACTAATGGAAACATAGTAGAAAACAAAATAGAAGAAGATGTAACTAAAGAAACAAATGTAGAAGAAAAGACAGAAGAAGCGGCAAGTAATATAACTAATGAAGAGGAAATAATTCAAACTAGCACAGAAGATTATTATTTTACTACTGCTAAATTAGAAAGAAATACTATGTATTCTGAAAGTTTAGAAACATATCAAGAAATGTATAATAATATAAATGCAACAGCTGAGGCAAAAGCAGATGCGCTATCTAAAATTAATAATATAAATAATACAAAAAATGCTATAATGATTGCAGAAAATTTAATAATTGCAAAAGGATTTGAAGATGTAGTAATTTTTTCAAATGAAGGAAGTGTTAGTGTTATAGTAAAAATAGAAGAATTGAAACAAGAAGAAGTTGCTCAAATACAAAATATAGTATCACGAGAACTTAATGTAGGAGTGGATATTATTCATATAAGTAATAAATAAATATTTAAAAAGTAATCAAAACATAAATTGATTACTTTTTTATTGCAAAAACTTGTAAAAATGGAATTTATTGATATAATATAAAGGTAAATCTTAGTGAAGAATGAAGAGTGAAAAGTGAATAGTACAAAAACTCTTCGAGTTTTTTGAAAGGAGAAAAAAACTTATGGTTAAAAAAGTTGCAATTATCACAAATGGAGGAGATTGTCCAGGATTAAATGCAGTAATTCGTGCAATTGTTAAAACAGCTGAAACTCACGGAGTAGAATGCTATGGTTATATAGAAGGATATAAAGGATTAATACAAAATAATTATATGAGATTAGACTCAAATGGAAGTGCTTCAGGATTACTTCATAGAGGAGGAACAATAATAGGAGCATCAAATAGTACAAACTTATTTAATTATCCAGTAGAAGAAAATGGAGAAATAGTATATAAAGATGTTTCTTACCAAGCAGTAGAAAATGCAAAACAAGCAGGGTTTGATTGTATATTTACACTAGGTGGAGATGGAACACAAAAATCTGCAAGAGATTTTTCTTTAAGAGGATTAAATGTAATAGGTGTACCAAAAACAATAGATAATGATGTTGCACATTCAGAAATAACATTTGGATACAATACAGCAGTATCTGTTGCAACAGAAGCATTGGATAGATTACATTCAACAGCAGAATCACATCATAGAATAATGACATTAGAAGTTATGGGAAGATATGCTGGATGGATAGCATTAGAATCTGCAATAGCAGGTGGAGCTGATGCTGCAATAATTCCAGAAATACCATACGATATAAACAAAATAGTAGAAAAAATAAATAAAAGAAAAGCAGAAGGAAAGAAATTTAGCATAATAGTAGTATCTGAAGGTGCGAAACCAAAAGATGGAGAAATGGTAATTAAAAAAACATTAAATGATGGAAAAGGACTAGACAATATAAGACTTGGAGGAATAGGAGAAAAACTTGCAAGAGACCTAGAAGAATTAACAGGAATGGTATCAAGAAACACAACTTTAGGGTATGTACAAAGAGGAGGAACACCAACACCATTCGATAGAGTTCTATCTACAAAATATGGAACAAAAGCAATGGAACTAGCATTAAAAGGAAAATTTAATGTATTAGTAACATTAAAAAATGGTAGATTAGACTCAGTTCCATTAGAAGATGTAGTAGGAAACAACAAAGAAATAGGAGCACGCTCAGGTGGAACAGAAAGCACAAACATAAAAAGAGTAACAATGGACGATGATTTAGTAAAAGTAGCAAGAAACCTAGATATCTGCCTAGGTGACTAGAAAAAAATTGCAAACGCTGTAGGGGTCGCACTCCTGGGCGACCCGCAAAACAAAAAATATGTAAATAAATTCAAGAAAAGGTGATTTTATGATTAACTTTAAAAAAGAGATTGCAAATGCAATTGCAAAAGTAACAAATTTAGACGCAAAAGATTTAGAAAATTATTTAGAAATACCACCAAATAGCGATTTGGGAGATTATGCTTTTCCATGTTTTAAACTGGCAAAAGATTTAAGAAAAGCACCACCTATGATTGCAAATGATATAAAAGAAAATATAGAAATAGACGAAAATATAATAGAAAAAATAGATGTTGTTGGTGGGTATTTAAATATATTTATAAACAAACAAACGTTAGTGCAAACAGTTTTAAAAGAAGTTGCAAAAAATAAAGAAAAATATGGTTCATCAACTTTAGGTGAAGGTAAAAATGTTGTAATAGATTATTCAGCACCAAATATTGCAAAACCATTCCATATAGGGCATTTACGTTCAACAGTTATTGGAGGAGCTTTATATAAAATTTATAATTTCTTAGGGTATAACAGTGTTGGAATAAACTATTTAGGAGATTGGGGACTTCAATTTGGAAAAGTAATGGCAGGTATAAATCTTTGGAAAGATGAATATGATTTTGAAAATGATGAAATGGCAAGTATTCTAAAGGTATATATAAGATTTAACCAAGAAGAAAAAGAAAATCCAGAACTTACAAAGCTTGCAAGAGAATTATTTAAAAAACTAGAAGATGGAGAACCAGAAACAGTTGCAACTTGGGAACATATTAGAAAAATAAGCTTAGAAAATTATGAAAAAACATATAAATTATTAAATTCAAAATTTGATTCATATAATGGAGAAGCATATTATAACGACAAAATGGACCCAGTAGTAAATGAATTAAAAGAAAAAGGATTATTAAAAGAATCTCAAGGAGCACAAGTTGTAGATTTAGAAGAATATGACATGCCACCATGTATAATAATTACATCTGCCGGAACAACAATATATGCAACAAGAGATTTAGCATCGTTGAAAGACAGAATAAATAAATATAATTTTGATAAAGCAATATATGTAGTAGGAAATGAACAACAATTACACTTTAAACAAGTATTTAAAACCTTAGAATTAATGGGATATGAAGAATATGCTAAAAATTGTGTACATGTACCATTTGGATTAGTAGTAGATAAAGATGGAGAAAAAATAGGTTCAAGAAAAGGAAATTCTGTTTTCTTAGAGGATATTTTAAACGAGGCAATTGACAAAGTAAAAGATATAATAAACGAAAAAAATCCAGAGTTAGAAGATAAAGATGAAATAGCAAGAAAAGTAGGAGTAGGGGCAATAATATTTAATGACTTATCAAACAGCAGAATAAAAGATGAGATATTTGATTGGGATATGCTTCTTAATTTCCAAGGAGAAACAGGACCATATATTCAATATATTTATGTAAGAACAAAAAGTTTACTTGAAAAAGCAGGATACACTCCAGAAATAGTAGATGTTAATTTTAGTAAATTATCAGAAGTAGAAGCAATAAACACATTAAAATTAATATATCAATTTAATGATGTAATTAAAAATGCAGCAGATAAAAATGAACCATCAATACTTGCAAGATATTTAATAGACTTAAGCCAAAGTTTTAGTACATTCTATAACGAACATAAAATAATAACAGAAGAAAAAGACGTTCAAAATTCAAGATTATATTTAACATATGCAGTAGGAACAGTATTAAAAACAGGTGTAGAACTGTTAGGTATGGAAATGCCAAATAAAATGTAAAACTTATGAAAAACAGCATCTTGAACGATTTGGTTTATATAAAAAATCCTCAATGTACTTTTGTACACCTCCGGTTTTTTATATAAATCAAATCGCCCAATCTACTATTTTTGATAAGTTTTAAATGGTATAAAATTAAAAAGGAGGAACTTTTATGAACGCAATTGAACTAAAACATCCACTAGTGGAACACAAATTGGCAATTTTAAGGGACAAAAAAACAGGGACAAAAGAATTTAGAGAGATAGTATCAGAACTTGCAACAATGCTTTGCTACGAAGCAATGAAAGATGCAAAAATGGAAGAAGTAGAAATTGAAACACCAATACAAAAAATGAAAACAAGAAAAATCAACGAAGATAATTATGCATTCGTTCCAATTTTAAGAGCGGGAACAGGAATGTTAGATGGAATTATAAGTGTTGTACCAAATGCAAAAATAGGGCATATTGGTATGTACAGAAATGAAGAAACATTTAAGCCTACAGTATATTTCTTTAAAGTTCCTAAAGATATAGATAAAAGAGAAGTTTTAATATTAGACCCAATGCTTGCAACAGGTGGTTCTGCATTAGATGCAATAGAATTATTAAAAGAAAAAGGTGTAGAAAAAATAAAATTTTTATCTATAATTGCAGCACCAGAAGGAATAAAAGCAGTAGAAGAAAAACATCCAGATGTACAAATATATACAGCATCAATAGACGAAAAATTAAATGAAAAAGCTTACATAGTACCAGGTCTTGGAGATGCAGGAGATAGAATATTTGGAACAAAATAGAATAATATAGGTGTTGATGGTCAAAATTGACATTTTATGTAAAATTTAGTATAATTAACCTATATAGGCTGTTCGCTTGTATTATATAGTAATCCTAAAAATAATGATAGAGGAGAGATTTTATGCAATTAGTAAATTTAAAGGATGAATCCAAAAAAGTTCTTGGTATAGTTGCTGAATGTGATGGTGCAGATATTAGGTTTGTTCGGTACTATGTAAATAAGTACAGGGTTTATATTTCTAAAACTGTTGCGGAGGCAACTTTAGATGTCTGCTATTCGGAGAAGATAATAGATATGACGGAGGAAGAATATAATCAGGCCCGTATAGAAAATCTGCGAAGAATAGCAGAGAAACTTTTTCCCAAGAGAAAGTTTATTTATTACCAAGACTGTTAAGAAAACTACCACATTTCAAGGAATGTGGTAGTTTTCTTAGTAAAGAGTACTAATTAATCTCAAAAAAACTATTAATTCTATTTTTATAATCAAATACATTATTATACTGTAATAATTCATATTTATCTAATATATCTGAATATTTACTTTGACTATCAAATGTATAATAATTATTTTCATTATCTATATAACCATTTCCAGTGATTACAGGGATTTCAGTTTGCATATTTTTTAAAAAGTTCATATAAGTAGTAGTTTTAAGTCCAGCGGTATCCATTAATAAAATAGATAAATAATTTAAGCTTATTTTGTCTATATATTTTTCTTCTATATCGTAATTAGCCCATAATAAGAAAGGTGTTATATATTTTGTTGTTTCATTAGTAGGATCTTCCATAATAGCTTCCCAAAACTCATCTTCGAAATAAGGAGGTTGATGATCTCCAAAAAATAGTATAATTGTTTTTTCGTCATAATTTTCAAAATAATTTATTAAATATTCTAATGCTTTGTCAGATTCTTTCATTACAGATAGGTATTGTTCAACTCTAGGACAATTTTCTATATCTGTTAAAAATACAGTAGAATCATATCCTTCCAAATCGTAGCCACTATGATTTTGCATAGTAACTGTAAAATTAAATATTTTTTCATCTTCATTTTTGTTTTCGAATTGCTTTATTATTTCTTTATAGGTACTTAAATCTGTAGGATATTTCCTTAAATATTCTAAATTATCTAATGTTTCTAAACTATCAAATGAATCAAATCCTAAAAGAGGATAGATTGCATTTCTTCTATAACCTGAGCCATACCAAGGATGAATTGCATTTGCAGTATAACCTTGAGCTTTTAATGTAGTAGCAAGCGAATAAGAAGGTTTTCTTATATATTGTTGATAAGGAACAGTTCTATAAGGCATAAAAGCCATTGAGTTATTAGTTAAAAATTCCCATTCGGAATTAGGTGTTTGACCTCCGAAAACTGAAACATAAGTATTACCTCTAATAGTATTTTCCTCTAAACTATAAAAATATGACATATATTCTTCAGATGTTTCAAAATCGCCATTAACACTTAAATCAGAAAAACTTTCACTCATTATTACAATAATATTAGGTGAATTGCCTGTTACTTCAGTTTGAGTAGTATAATCTTTTTCAGACATTATATTTTCTAGATTTTCAATAGAATAATTTTCGGGTTCTTCATTAAATAAATTTTTACTTTGTTTAACAAAACTAGCTAAAAATCCATTATTAGCATATTCATCTTTAGGTTTCCATAAGTTATTTTCAAAATCAAAATAATTTATAATATCTGTTTTATAAAAAATAATAGTTATTACAGATATAACTGCAATGCAAGAAAAACGTAATATTAAATTTAATTTTTCTTTGTTAAATTTATAATTTGCTTTTAATCCAAGTGCAATTATAAGCATAAATAAACAGAAGGCCATAAACAAGTAGTAACTAAATTCGAATGTATAACTATTTGCTACATAAGCTGCTGTTTTTAAAGATAATACATCCCAAGGAACAAAAGGGGTTCCCCTAAAACAAACAACTACATAATTAACAAGGCCTAATATAAAAATTAATGAATTTGTTATTACAATGGTTAAATTTATTTTATTACAAAAAGCATATATAAATAAATGCAAAAATATAATAACTATAAAGTTAAAAATTAAGCGCCTTATATATAAATCAAATAAATTATTTTTATTTAGTAATTCTATAATTATGTAAGAAAATAAAATTGATACTATTAAACTAATTATAGAAATTATAAGTTGTATTTTGCTAGACGTTTCTACTTTTATTGCAAATAATGAACACGCAAATATACATGTTACAATAGATAGTAAAAACAGAATATAATTAAAGCTGTTATCTATTATATAAGATTTATAATTAAATGAAATTAATAGGATAGTTATAATTAAACCTATAGAACTAATTATTAATCTTTTTTTATTTATAGATATTTTCATAATAAATTACTCCTTCGCCAATATTTTACAAAAAAATATATTGGAATGTCAAGGATTGTAGGAAATTGTATATATTTTAATAAGATAAATTGTAATTTGTTATTCTAAATTAATTGCAGATGTTGTAGGGGCCGCAGTCTTCGGCGGCCCGAAAAAACGATAATCGCAGGTCGCCCAGGAGTGCGACCCCTACAGATTTAAAAATGAATTTTTCCATACAAATTACATTTTTTTAAAACCTATTGCATTTTTAATTAAAAACAATATATAATATACAAGGAATTACTAAATAGGAGGTAGTGCTTTGAGAAAATACTTTGGAACAGATGGTATTAGAAGAATTGCAAACACGGAACTTACACCAGAATTAGTATATAAAGTTGCTAAAGCAGGAGCATACGTTTTAGCAAAACACCTAGACCATGCACCTACAATTTTAATAGGAAGAGATACAAGACTTTCTGGAACTCTTATAGAAAGTGCAATGACAGCGGGCTTTTTAAGTTATGGTGCAAATGTAAAATTGTTAGAAGTAATGCCAACACCAGCAGTAGCATATTTAACAAAAAAACTAAAAGCAGACGCAAGTGTTGTTATATCTGCATCGCATAATACATTTGAATTTAATGGAGTAAAATACTTTAGCAATAAAGGAATGAAAATATCTGACGAAATAGAAAAAGAAATAGAAGAAGTTATGGATTCTGGTAAAATAGATGAATTAAATGCAGTTCATAACAAAATTGGTGTATCAGAAGTTGCTACAGAATTAATAGATGAATATATTTTTCTATTTAGAAAAATATTTGAAGATAATATAGAAGAACATATGAGAGAAAATTTTGTAGTAGGGCTAGATGTTGCAAATGGAGCAACATACAAAGTTGCAGAAGAAGTATTTAAAAAACTTGGAATTAAATATAAAATAATAAATAATAATCCAGATGGAATAAATATAAACCATAACTGTGGTTCAACAAATTTAGAAGGTTTAAAGAAATTTGTAATAGATAATAAATTAAGTTTAGGTATTGCATATGATGGAGACGGAGATAGATGCCTTGCGGTAGATGAAAATGGAAAAGAAATAGATGGAGACATTATGCTTGCAATATTTTCTAAGTATCTACAAGAAAAAGGTAAACTAAAAAATAATACATTAGTTGCTACTATTATGAGCAATTTAGGATTAAATAAATTTGCTGAGGAAAATAATTTACAACTTAAACAAACAAAAGTTGGAGATAGATATGTATTAGAAGAAATGCTAAAAAACGGATATAACTTAGGAGGAGAACAATCTGGGCATATAATAATGTTAGATTATAATCCTACTGGAGACCGGAATATTAACCTCATTAATGTTAATACAAATTTTATTAGAAAAAAATGTTTCATTATCAAAACTTTGTGATATAATACAAATATATCCTCAAATATTATTAAATGCTAAGGTAAATAACAATAAGAAAAATGATTACGAAACAGACAAAAATATTCAAGAAATGATTAAAAATTTACAAAGTGAATTTTTAAATGAAGGAAGAGTTATAATAAGGCCTTCTGGAACAGAACCTTTAATAAGGGTTATGATAGAAGGAAAAGACCAAAAATATATAAATAAAAAAGCAAAAGAAATGGTTGAACTTATTGAACTAAAATTAAAATAAGGTTTTAAAACCTAAAAAAATACAAAGGAGGAGTCAAAATGTACATTTTTAATCTAACAAACCCAGTAACACTAGTATTACTAACTATAGCTACAGCTCTATTAATATTCTTAGGTAAGGAAATTAAAAAACCATACGTACCAGCATTGGCTTTAGTTTTTTATTTAGTTTTAGTAGTAATTCATAGTGTACAACTTGCAACAATACCAGAATTAAATTCAGAAGAAATTAGAGCTACTTTATTAGGTTGTTTAAGTACAGACTTAATAATGATATTTGTAACATTTTTTGGATATTTATGGGTAGATGATGTTGCTGCTAAATTTTACAAAAAGAAAAATATCGACAACAGTTTAGATTGGTTCTGGAACAAAGTATAATTTAGTAATTTATAAAGTGGTAATGTAGGGGCGAACTGTGTTCGCCCGTTTTACATATATATCCTATTGAAACCTTGCTATTTTAATATTATTGTGATAAAATTTTTAAAGTTGTAAATAATTGATTATAAAGGGAGAGAATATTTTATGAGTGAAAATAAAAAGTATTATATAACTACACCAATCTATTATCCAAGTGGAAAATTTCATATAGGAACAGCATATACAACTACATTTGCAAACACAATTAAAAAATATAGACAAATGAGGGGCTATGATACTTATTTTTTAACAGGATTAGATGAGCATGGACAAAAAATACAAGATGTTGCTATGTCAAGAGGGAAAACTCCACAAGAACATGTTGATGAAATGGCAGTTGCTGCAAAAGAATTATGGGCTAAAATGAAAATTGATTATGATGATTTTATTAGAACAACTGAACCTAGACATGAAAAAATTGTAGAGCAAATATTTGAAACATTTATGAAAAATGGAGATATATATAAAGGTGAATACGAAGGATGGTATTGTGTACCTTGCGAAACATTTTTTACACCAACACAATTAGTAGATGGAAAATGTCCTGATTGTGGAAGAGAAGTAAAAATGATGAAAGAAGAAGCTTACTTCTTTAACATGAAAAAATATCAAGATAGACTTGTAAAATTTTATGAAGAAAATCCTAATTTTATAGAACCAGCTTTTAGAAAAAATGAATTATTTAATAATTTTATAAAACCAGGCTTAGAAGATTTATGCGTAACTCGTACAACATTCGATTGGGGAATAAAAGTAAAAAGCGATGAAAAACATGTTATATATGTTTGGTTAGATGCACTTACAAACTATATTACAGCATTAGGATATATGTCAGAAGATGAAGAAAGATTTAATAAATATTGGCCAGCAGATTTACAAATTGTTGGTAAAGATATAATAAGATTTCATGGTATATATTGGCCTATATTCTTAATGGCATTAGATTTACCCTTGCCTAAAAAATTATTTGCACATGGTTGGATAATGATGAAAGATGGAAAAATGTCTAAATCTAAAGGAAATGTTATATATCCAGAAACATTAATAGAAAGATATGGATTAGATGCTACAAAATATTTTCTATTAAAAGAATTATCTATAGGACAAGATGGTTTATTTACTCCAGAAGGATTTGTAGAAAGATTTAATACAGATTTATGTAATGATTTAGGCAATTTACTAAATAGAACAATAGGAATGATAAACAAATATTTTGGAGGAGAAATTCCTGAAAAGCCACAAAATTTAACTAATTTAGATATCGAATTAGAAAATTTTGTAAATGAAAAAATTAAATGTGTAGAAAATGAATTAGATGAAGCACATGTAAGTAATGCATTAGAGGAAATTTGGCAAATCATATCAAGATCTAACAAATATATTGACGAAACAATGCCTTGGTCATTATATAAAGAAGAAAAAACAGAAGAATTAAAAGATGTAATGTATCATCTTGTAGAAAATTTAAGAAAAGTAGCAATAATGATTAATCCTTACATGGAAGAAACAACACCTAAAATGTTTAACCAATTAGGAATTGATAACGAAAATTTAATGACTTGGGATAGTATAAAAGTATATCCAGAATATAAGGATATAAAAGTTGTAGAAAAAGGTGAACCTTTATTTGTAAGATTAGATTTACAAGAAGAGATAGAATTCTTAAAAAATGAAATGAGTAAGTAATAGGAGTTTTAAATGGGAAAATTATTTGTAATAGACGGAACAGATGCAAGTGGTAAACAAACACAATTAAAAAAATTACAAGAAAGATTAGAAAAAGAAAGCATTGATTATAAATTAATATCATTTCCAAATTATGATAGTGAAACTTCTTCGCTTGTAAAAATGTATTTGTCAGGAGATTTTGGAGAAAATGCTAAAGATGTTAGTCCATATATAGCTTCAACATTTTTTGCGGCAGATAGATATGCAACATTTAAAAAGGAGTTAGAAGAGTATTATAATAATGGTGGAATAATACTTGCTGATAGATATACTACTGCAAATATGGTTCATCAAGCAGGCAAAATAGAAAATAAACAGGAAAGAGAAAAGTTTTTGAATTGGCTTTGGGATTTTGAGTTTAATTTATATAAATTACCTATTCCAACAAAAGTTTTTTTCTTAAATATGCCACCAAAGTATGCATTTGAACTTATGAAAAATAGAGAAAATAAATTTACACATGAAGCTCAAAAAGATATACATGAAAGAGATGAAAACCATATTATAGACAGTTATAATGCTGCATGTGAAGTAGCAAATAAATATAATTGGGTGAAAATAGATTGTGTAAAAAACGAAAAAATAAGAACAATTGACGAAATTCATGAAGATATATATAACGAAATAAAGGGAATAATATGAAAAGAATAGGCTTTTTTGGAGGGTGTTTTAACCCTCCTACTAATATGCATATAAGAATAGCAAATAATTTAATAAAAGAAGGAAAATTAGATAAAGTAGTTTTTGTGCCAATGAACGATTTTTATAAAAAAGAAGGTTTAATAAAATCAAAACATAGATACAATATGTTAAAACTTGCAATAGAAGGATATAACAATTTAGAAGTAGATGATATAGAAATAAAAGAAAATAGAAAGTTATTTGCTACAGATGCATTTGAAATTATTAAAAAAAGTTTTTATTTGAAATCTAATGAAGAAACAGATATGTTTCTAATTATGGGGTCAGATAACTTTAATAAAATGCCTAATTGGAAAGATTATAATAAGATAAAAAATAATTATAAGTATATTGTTATAAATAGGGATGAAAAAGAAATTTCATCAACAGAAATAAGAAATATGATAAAAAATAACGATGAAGAAGTAGTTAAATATTTACCTAAAGAGGTATATAATTATATTATAGAAAATGAATTGTATAGATGATAATTTATGTGACGAATTCATTTAGAAAATGTGTAGGGGTCGCTGCCCACAGCGACCCGCAATCCATCGAAGAAATTACCCGAAAATATAGGGGCGATTTTAATCGCCTGTTCTTCGAAGTGCGGGCGAACAAGTTCGCCCCTACAAATTGTGCCATAAATAGTTCCTTCACACAAATTACAATTTATAAAAAAGGAGAATTAAATTGAACAATTTTGAAGATGCATTAAAAGAAGCAAAAGAATGTTTAAATTGTAAAAATCCTTTATGTAGGAAAGGATGTCCTATTGCAACAAGAATACCAGATTTTATTAGTGCAATTAAAAACGAAAATTTAGAAGAGGCATATGAGATTTTACAAGAAAACAATATAATGAGTGATATTTGTTCTAATGTATGTCCATATGAAGAGTATTGTACACGGACATTGTGTAAAAGGAATAAAAGGCAATCCAGTTAAAGTATCAAAATTAGAAAAGTATGTAAATTTATGGGCAAGAGAAAATAATATAAAATATGTTCATAAAATAGAAAATACAAACAATATAAAAGTTGCTATAATTGGTTCAGGACCAGCAGGAATTGCATGCGGAGTAGAACTTGCTAAAAAAGGATTTAAAGTTACAATTTTTGAAAAAGAGCAAGAAATAGGTGGACTTTTAACATATGGTATTCCGGGATTTAGATTACCACGAAATATTACAGAGAATCTAACAAGCAGAATAAAAAATTTAGGAATAGAAATAAAAACAAATATTGAATTTGGAAAAGACATAAATATCGAAGACTTAAAAAAACAAGAATATAAAGCAATTTTTATTGGAATAGGAGCAGACATTCCATCTACATATAAATTAACTGAAATGCAATGCAAAAAAATATATAAATCTAATTATATTTTAAAAGAATATAATGCTAAAAGAATTGTAGAAAATTTAGGAGATGTAATAGTAATTGGTGGAGGAAATGTTGCAACAGATTCTGCAAGAGCAGCAATAAGAATGGGAGCTAAATCAAGTACTATCGTTTATAGAAGAAGTGCAAGCAAAATGCCTGCAAGACAGATTGAACTAGAAGAAGCAATAACCGATGGTGTAAAAATTATATATAATACAAAAGTTTTAGAATCAGATATTGATGATAATGGAAATATGGAAAAAATAAAATGTATAAAGACAGATTCAAGCACAGAAAAAGTAATTGACATAGAAAATAGTGAATTTTATATTAATGCAGATACAATTATTTTTGCAATAGGTTTAAAACCAGATAAAACTATAATAGAAGGTCAAGGACTAGAATTGGATGACAATGGTTTGATTAAAATAGACGAAAATTGCATGACAAATATGGAAGGAGTATTCTCAGGAGGAGATGCATCACAAAGCAAAACAACAGTTTGTATGGCAATAAAAGCAGGTAAAAATGCAGCAGAAGGGATTAGTAAATATTTAAAAGATAACAATTAAATAAGAATTAAAATTTTGAGGTGAGAGGTGTGAAGTGCGAGGTGGGTGTTAAAAAACCCACTTCCCACATCACACTTCTCATTTCAATAATATAAACTTTCAACAATAAAAAACATCTGTTGACTTAAGCAAACAAATGTTTTATAATTAATTTGGTGATAATATGGAACGACAAATAATGCATATAGATGTAAATAACGCATTTTTATCTTGGTATGCTATATGGAGATTAAAAAATGGAGAAAGAGAAGATATTAGAGAAATACCTGCAATTATTGGAGGAGACGAAACAAAAAGAGCTGGTATAGTTTTAGCTAAAAGTAATCTTGCTAAAAAATTTGGAATAGTAACAGGAGAACCTATCTATCAAGCTAGAAAAAAATGTCCTAATATAAAAGTGTTTCAAGGTGATTATAAAGTATACAAAGACTATTCTAATAAACTGTATAATTTATTATTGGAATATACAGATAAAATAGAAAGATTTTCTATTGATGAATGTTTTTTAGACATGACAGAATATTTAATGAATTCTACTTTGCAAGAAAAAGCAAATGAAATAAGAAAAAGAGTAAATGAGGAATTAGGTTTTACCGTAAATATAGGACTTAGCTCTAATAAATTACTTGCAAAAATGGCATCAGATTTTGAAAAGCCAAATAAAATTCATACATTATATCCAAATGAAATAGAAAATAAAATGTGGAGTTTGCCTGTTGGAGAATTATTTATGCTTGGAAGAAAAAGTGTTCCTAAATTAAATAACTTACATATAAAAACAATTGGAGATTTAGCTAAATTCGATTTAAACAAATTAATAAAAATATTTGGTAAACACGGAAAATTAATGTGGGAATATGCAAATGGAATAGATTTATCAGAAGTTATATATAAATATGAACCACCTAAAAGTATAAGTAATTCTACAACACTTGCAAAAGATATTGAGGGGTTAGATAAATTAAACGAAATATTATTAACCTTAGCAGAGTTTGTATCATATAGATTAAGAAGATATAATATGGTTGGAAAAGTTGTTAATGTAGGTTTAAGAACTAATGAATTTAAAGATTTTTCACATCAAAAGAAATTAGATACAACTACTTCAAATACAAAAGATATTTATTTAAAAGCAAAAGAATTATTAAAAGAAATGTACAAAGGAGAATCTATCAGACTAGTTTCTTTAAAAGTAGATAATTTATGTGACAAATGTCAAACACAAATTTCTTTATTTGATGACGAAGAAACTAAAAAGCAAGAGAAACTAGATGAAACATTAGATAAATTAAAAGAAAAATTTGGATATACCAGTATAACAAGAGCAGGAAAGTTAGGTAGTGAAAAGCAGATAAAACTAAAATAGTACTTTTTAGCAGACAATAAAAATAATTTAACAAAACCCTTGATTTTTTAAATTTATTTTAATAAACTATATATAAAATTAAAAATAAATTAAAGGAGTGTGCTATATGGAAGAAAATTTAAGTGGAAGAGAAAAAAAGAAAGGTTTAGCTATTTTTAAGAAAAAAGAAATTTGGATTTCCGGAATAATTGGTATATTAATTGGTGCTGCAATAATATATTTATTAGGTATTCTTGGAGTGCCAGGACTTGGTAATGAAACTGTTGCAACAATGAAAGGTGGAAAAATTTCAGAGAATAACTTATATAAAGAAATGAAAAAATATTATCCTGTAACATATTTATTAGAACTTGCAGATAGCTCAATTTTAGAAAAAAAATATGAACTTACAGAAGAGCAAACTCAAGAAATAAATGATCAAGTTAATTTAATATTAACACAATATCAAGCTTATGGTTATACAGAAGAAACTTTCCTAGAGGAGAACGGATTTGAATCTAAAGAAGAATTTGTAAAATATTTGGAATTAGACTACAGAAGAAATTTATATTGTTTAGATTATTTTAGAACATTAATACCAACAGAAGATATACAAAATTATTATAATGAAAATGAAATATATGGAGAAATTAATACAAAACATATATTAGTTAAGGTATCTAATGAAGTAACAGAAAAAGAAGCATTAACTAAAGCAAATGAGATTTTAGCTAAATTAAATAATGGAGCAAGTTTTGATGAGGTAGCAACAGAATACGCAGATAGTTCAACAATAATAACAGAAAATGTAGATTTTAGTTGGTTAAATGAAGAGTCATTAGCAGAAGAATATGTTATTGCAAGTAAGACATTAGAAAAAGATACATATACAAAAGAAGCTGTTCTAACAGATTTTGGTTATCATATAATTTATTGTGAAAATAAAACAGAAAAACCAACTTTCGAAGAAGCGGAAAATGATATAGTAGAAAAATTAGGAGCAAACCTAGAAGCAGAAGATCAATATATTAGATATAAAGCTTTAATAAAATTAAGAGAAGAAAATAACCTAAAAATTAAAGATAGTAAATATAAAGAAGCGTACGAAGAATATTGTAGTGAAATAAATGAGGCAGAAGAATAAATTAATAAAGACTCTTTTCATATAATATACATATATATGAAGGGAGTTTATTTTTTAAATGCATATATAAATTATTAATGTAAATAATGTTAATAGTTACTAGAAAAACTTGAAATAAAATGATAAATGAAATATAATTAACAAATGTAAAAAAGAAAGGATGAGTTAGTATATGAGAATATGTGTATATGGAGCAGCAAGTAGTTTAATTAATGAAAATTTTATAAAAGCTGGAGAAGAATTAGGAAGAAAAATGGTAGAAAGAGGACATAGTTTAGTATTCGGTGGCGGAAGAAGCGGAATGATGGGGGCACCAGCAAGAGGCGTTTATGAAAAAGGAGGTCATATATTAGGAATTGCACCAAAATTTTTTGAAGAAAATAATCCAGAAGTATCTTTTGAGAATTGTACAGAATTTATTAAAACTGAAACAATGAGAGAAAGAAAGAGATTATTAGACGAATCTTCAGATGCTTTTATTGTTACACCAGGAGGTATAGGAACATTTGATGAATTTTTCGAAGTATTAACATTAAAACAATTAGGAAGACATAACAAGGCTATTGTAATATTTAATATTGATAAATATTATGATAGTTTAATAGAAATGCTAGAAATGGCTATTAAGCAAAAATTTGTAACAAAAAACTGTTTAGATTTATATAAAGTTGCATATACAGTAGAAGAAGTATTAGATTATATAGAAAATTATAATCCATCAGAATTAGATTTAACTAAAGTAAAAATAAGATAAAAATATACACAAAAATTAAACTCTTTTCATATAATGTACAAAAATATGAGAGGAGTTTATTTTTTATGAATAATTATGAAATAATGATGAATGGAATAGTGAGAATAGGAGAGTATGCTCCAGAGTTTGAAGCAGTAACTACAATGGGAGATATAAAACTTAGTGATTATAAAGGAAAATGGATTGTATTATTTTCACATCCTCGGTTCATTCACTCCAGTTTGTACAACAGAATTTATTGCATTTTCTAAAGCAAATACATATTTTGAAAATTTAAATACATGTTTAATTGGATTAAGTATCGATAGTAACGCATCTCATTTAGCATGGCTTTACGATATTTATTTAAAAACTGGGATTAGAGTTCCTTTTCCTGTTATAGCAGATAGAAGTGGAGAAATAGCACGAAAATATGGAATGATTTCAAATGAAATAAGTTCTACAGAAACTGTTAGAAATGTGTTTATAATAGATGATATAGGTATTGTAAAAAGCATATTAGTTTATCCTATGAATATAGGAAGATGTGTTCCGGAAATACTAAGAATTGTAGAAGCTCTACAAACTGCAGATTGTAATAATGCTTCGATTCCGGCTAATTGGATTCCAAATCAGCCAATTATAGTTCCTACTCCTAAAACATGTGAAGAATTACAAGAAAGAGTAAATACAGTAGAAAGAGAGAAGAATGGAATGAGTTGGTATTTAAGTTTTAAAAATTCAGAATGTGATACAAGATTTGACGAAATTAAAATTAAAAAAATTGAAAACAAAAATATGGGAAAAAATTAATTACAAAACTAAATTTAAAATTACTTTATTAATATTTTAAATTAATTTGTAGATAATATTAATATAGTAAATTTTAAAGGAGGTTAAAATGGACGGAAAACAATTAATAAATTGCACAGTTCATAGTTGCGAGTACAATAATCAAAAGACTGAAAAATGTGAGTTGGAAGATATTATAGTAAGACCATGTAAAAATTGTAACAACGGAAATCCAGAAGATGAATCTATGTGCGGAAGTTATAGAGCTAAGTAAAAAAGAAAAGCTTTAATTGGTAAATATTGAAAAGCTTATGTAAATATGATATATTTATAAAAAATATATCATATTTTTAATGCTGTTGTAGCAGCATTTGTACATTGAAAATTAAATAAAACTACTAAAATTCAGAGCTTTGCTCTTTTATAATATATATTTTTTACAAAGGAAGTGTTATAAATGTAATTTATAAGAAATTAGTTAAACAAAAATATTTAAATGACAAGGAGAAATGTAAAATGCCTGAAAAAATTATTTTTTGCCAACCTATTTTTAAAACAGCAATATGGGGAGGCAACAACCTGAGTAAAATTTTCAATGTTAATCCACCATTTGAAAAGGTTTCGGAAATTTGGACAGCATCTGCCCATAAAAACGGTGAAACACCTATTACAATTGGTGGGGATACAAAAGCTTTGAGTTTAAGCCAATATTATCAAGATGAAAAAGAAATTTTCGGATTAAATTGCCGGAAATACAAAGACTTTCCTTTGTTAATCAAATGGCTTGATGCGAATGATAAATTATCAGTACAGGTGCACCCTGGTGATGATTATGCAAAGAAACATTATGATTCGCTCGGAAAAACGGAAGCATGGTATATTGTTTCTGCTAAACCTGGCGCACAAATTGTATACGGATTAAAACCTGGAACAACTAAAAAAGCTTTGATAACAGCAATAACCGAAAATCGCATTGAAGATGTATTGAACTTCGTTCCGGTAAAAGCAGGAGACGTGTTCTTTATACCTGCAGGCATGGTTCATGCTTTATTGGATGGGGTTGTTGTGTATGAAATTCAGCAATCATCTGATATCACATATCGCCTGTATGATTGGAACAGAGTCGGTGCAGATGGAAATCCAAGAGAACTTCATATACAAGAAGCTCTTGACGTTATTGATTTTGATAATAATAT
This sequence comes from Clostridia bacterium, assembly GCA_017397545.1. Lineage (GTDB taxonomy): Bacteria > Bacillota > Clostridia > TANB77 > CAG-508 > CAG-452. The sequence goes on along the minus strand of JAFQIK010000047.1, from coordinate 23,102 downwards.
TAATGTATCTGCTTACAATAACAATGTTTTAAATGAAGATAAACTATTGCGATTGATTTTGGAGAGCAAATATTTTGATTTAAGAATTCGTAATGTTAATCAAAATGCTATTAGCTCTACAGCTACAACCAAGGCAAGTTTTAAATTGTGTTCGGTTTTAACAGGAAGTATAACAATCGGTAATGAGGATTATTCACATCAGGTAAATGCAGGAGAATCATTTATAATTCCTGCAGCAGAAGGCTATATTGGCGGATGTTCGTTCTGTGGAAATGCAACTATAATGGAAGCAACCGTTAAGTAGTTTTATTTGATTTAACAGAATCCCAGCACAGTAACTATAATTGGTTCGTGCTGGGATTTTTCTAATATTTTTTTTAAATAGTTGACAAGTTAAGATTTAAGAAATAGAATAGATTTAACAAATATAAGGAGGTAATTTTATGCCATTAGTAACAACTAAAGAAATGTTTGAAAAATCAATGAAAGAAGGATTTGCAATTGGTGCATTTAACATTAATAATATGGAAATCTTACAAGGAATTGTAGATGCAGCTGAGAAACAAAAATCACCTGTAATTCTTCAAGCATCAAGTGGTGCAATCAAATATGCAAGAATAAAATATTTAATGAAAATGGTAGAAGCTGCAGCTGAAGAAACAACTATTCCAATAGCAATACATTTAGACCATGGAGCAGATTTCGAGGCATGTAAAATGTGTATTGATAATGGATTTACATCAGTAATGATAGATGGTTCTAAATATAGTTTTGAAGAAAATATAGAAATAACAAAAAAAGTTGTTGAATATGCACATGCAAGAGGAGTAGTAGTAGAAGCAGAGTTAGGACAATTAGCAGGAATAGAGGATGATGTAAATGTATCTGAAGCAGATGCAAAATATACAGACCCAGATCAAGCAAAAGAATTTGTAGAAAGAACAGGATGTGATTCTTTAGCAATAGCTATAGGAACAAGCCATGGTGCATATAAATTTAAAGGTGAAGCAAAACTTAGAATGGATATTTTAAAAGAAATTAAAGAAAAAATACCAAATACACCAATAGTACTACATGGAGCTTCAACAGTAATCCCAGAACTAGTAGAAACATGTAATAAATATGGAGGAGATATTCCAGGAGCAAAAGGCGTTCCAGACGAAATACTTCACGAAGCAAGTATATCAGGAGTATCAAAAATAAATGTAGATACAGACTTAAGATTAGCATTTACAGGAGAAATAAGAAAAGCTTTAGCAGAAAATCCTGGAGCATTTGACCCAAGAAAATACTTAACACCAGCAAGAGAAAAAATAACAGAAGTAGTAGAACATAAAATTAAAAATGTTTTTGGTTCAGCAAACAAAGCATAAAAATTTTCTTTTTTCAGACGGACTCATTTTAGACTTTTTATTAATGTAGGATGACTACTAGTCACCCGCACAAAAATAGGAATTTGCAATTTCAAGCAAATTCCTATTAATTTTTAGCTTTTCTCATTCTCATTTCAGCATCTTTTTTTGCAATATCACGCCTTTTATCATATAGTTTTTTTCCTTTTCCAATTCCAAGTTCAACTTTTACAAAGTTTCCTTTAAAATACATAGAAATAGGAACTAAAGAATATCCTTTTTGTTTGATTAGACCAACTAATTTATTGATTTCTCTTCTATTTACTAATAACTTTCTATCTCTTAAAGGATCTTTATTATAAATATTTCCAAATTCATATGGACTTATATGTAAGTTATAAATATATAATTCTCCATTTTTAATTGCAGCATAACTATCTTTTAAATTAACTTTTCCGTTTCTTATAGATTTAATTTCTGTTCCAGATAAAACTATTCCGGTTTCAATAGTATCATCTATAGTATAATTATGTCTTGCAGTTGGATTTTTTGAAATTATTTTAGACATTTTTAAATTCCTCTTTCTTAAAATATATAAAATTATATCATAATAAAAAGAAAATGGAAAGAATAAAACACTTTCCATTTTGAAAAAATCAAATTTTCAAGATTTTGCTCCGAGTAAATTCTTGATTGATTAATGAATATCGTTGTGTTGTTTAGCATAATACCATACTAATCCTACTATCACAGCAGCTGCTATAGCTAAAATAATCCATGTCCACATTGAAGAAGTATTAGTACCAGTAACGTCTGCAGCTGTAGTTCTTGTAGCAGTATAACCTGTGCCATTACCATTATTATTATCATTATTAGCATTATTATCACGATTATTTCCCATAACATCATTTGCACCATCAGTTAATGCATTTCCAATATCTCTTGCTCCGTTTTCTATAGTATTTTCAGCATTTTGAATTCCACCTCTAACATCTTCTGCAAGATTTTCAGCACCATCTACTACAGTACTAGTAGCTCCATTTACGGCATTTTTAATATCATTTCCCATGTTTGCAAAGCATACAGTACTAAAAGATATAATAGCTATTAGAATTAATAATATAAAAGCTTTTCTTTTCATTTAAATTACCTCCTAAATTTAAAAAACCTAATTATATTATTTATACTTTTGTAAAAAATATTCATAAAAAAACAACTTTTTGATTAGATTCAAAAAGTTGTTTGAAAATTTTAAATTTATTTACAACGTATAAGAATTGCTATTGCTAAGAATATTAATATAATTCCTATTACTATAATTATTATAGACAATATGTTTTCTATTGTCAAAAATCCATCATCATTTGAAGAAGTGCTAGTTACTGTAGGTGAGTTTGTATTAATAGTAGTTTCTTCTTCTGCAAAAGGATCTTCAGTTGGATCTTCTGAATTTTCTTCAAATAAATCTTCGTTAATTGAATTATTAGATTCATCTACTATTGTATCTGTACTCGAATTTACAGCTGTATTTGTGTCAGAATCTAAATCCATATTTATTGCAAAAGTATTTACACATGGAAAAAACATAAGAGCAAATAATAAAAATAAAATAGAAATTTTTAACAAATTTTTCATTTGTAATCCTCCTTTGTTAATAAAATATTTATATTAATGATATACGAAAAAAATTAAAATGTCTATACTTGATTTATATTTTTCTTTATGATATAACCAAAAAGCGATTAAAATTTATAGATGTTTTGGAAGGAGTAATAAAAATGGAAACAAACGAAGAAAAAAGAAAAAAATTTATGGAAAACGCAGGAAAAAGAGTTAACAAAGTATTACATGATATACAAATTCTTGAACCTATGTCAAGAAGTAGTGTATACGATTTTACACAAAATGATGTTGAAGAAATGTTTTGTGCTATGCAAGAAGCATTAGATTCAGCAAAAGCAGAATATAACAAAAAATTTGAAGAAAAATCAAAAGCAGAAAAAAGAACATTTTCTTTTGGAAGTACTATTTCAACAGAAACTGTAGAAAGTGCTGATACAATAGTAAATAGCAGTATAGAAGAAAATATATTATAAATAAATAGTTAATGCTAGTAAGTAATAAAAATAGTAGAGTAAACGTAGGGGCGACTAGTAGTCGTCCGTTTCTCACAGAGCCTTGCTAACTATAGTAATATATAAAAAACAAGATAGCAGTTATGCAATCTTGTTTTTTTATATTATGGTGTGATATAATTTTAAAGAAATATTATATAAAATGAGGTTGACATTATGAATAAAACTATTAATTTTGAAATGAACATATGCGCTAAATGCAATGGGAAATGTTGCCATGAAGGTTTATATGTTACTAAAAAAGAATATGAACAATTAGAAGATAAATATAAAGATATTTTTGATTGTGAAAAATTTATGAATGGTTATAGAGCTAAAGGTAAAAAATGTTCTTTTTTAAGTGGTAAAGGATGTGTAATGCCACAAGAAAAAAGATTTATAGAATGTAAATTGTTTCCGCTAGAAATAGCTGGATTAGATAAATTAATTATAAATAAAGAAGCAAAAACAAAATGTATAGGCTTAAAAGAATTTACTACAAAAGGATATTATAAAAAAGGTTATGAACTTTTAGAAAAATACGTAACAGAAGGTTTGTTAACTGAAGAAGATGTGAACTCAATTTTAAATAATGAATTTCAAATATAACATTTAACTTTAAGCTTTAATAAAAATAGGAGGATTAAATGAAAAGTTTATTATTAGTTATAGATTGCCAACAAAGCTTTATAAATAAACATACTAAAAAATATGTGAATAAAATAGAAACGCTAATAAAATCTAAAAAATACGATTTTATAGCTTTTACTAAATTTATTAATAGTGCTGAAAATGTTTTTTATAAAAAATTAAATTATAAAGGGTGTATGAATGAAGAACAACAGAAAATTGTAATTGACACAAATAGTTATAAAATATTTAATAAATCCATTTACTCAGCAATGAATGAAGAATTAGAATTATATATAAGAGATAATAATATTAAAGAAGTATATTTATGTGGATTCGATACAGATGCATGTATGCAAAAAACAGCAATAGACATGTTTGAAAAAAATATTGATGTTTTCGTGTTGAAAGATTATTGTATGAGTTCTGCAGGGAAAAAAACACATAATTTTGCAATTAAGAATTTACAAAGATTAATAGGTAAGAAGTACATTATATAGAGATAATGAAATAAAGTTAGGAGAAATAATATGAATCATTTATTTGTTTATGGTACTTTAAAAAGTAAAAAAGTACAAATAGAATTATTTGGTAAGGAACTAAAAACTAAAAAAGCTGAATTATTAGGTTACAGTTTATATGAAGCAGAAGATGGATTTTATTTTATAAAAGAACAAAAAGATAAAAAAGTAAAAGGATATGTATTAGAAATAAACGATTATGATTTGAAAATATGCGATGCTTTTGAAATGTGTCCTGACATGTATCAAAGAAAAGAAGTAACTGCTGTACTTGATGGCAAAACAATAAATACTTTTGTATATATTAGAGTAGATGATGTTGGAAATTATATACCTGTAGAAAACTTCGATTCATATTGCAAATTTGATGAGGATGAATTTATTGCTACAGAAATAAAAGAATTTAAAGAGAAAGAACATCCAGAGTTTTATACAAAATAATATATTACTAAAGATTAAAATAATATTAAGTGCATTTAAGGATGTTAAAATGAAAGAAAAAAGATATAATAAAAGAAGAATTAGAAACAACTATTAATGTTTTATATAATGAAAATAAATTAGTGGTTTATACCAATAAAGTAAAACTACAAAAAGAATTAAATAAATTAATAGGGGAGCCTACCAAAGAACTGAAAATCAAAAGATCAATTTCCGGAAGCATTTGGGAAATATCGTTAGATGAAAAAAATAAAATATCAAAGGTAATACTAAAAGCAAATATATATGAATTATAAAAAAGATAGGAGAAGGTATGTTTAAATTACACTCAGAATTTAAGCCAACTGGGGATCAACCGAAAGCAATTGAATATTTAAGCAAGGGAATAGAAGAGGGTAAAAAGTTTCAAACACTTTTAGGTGTTACAGGTTCAGGTAAGACATTCACAATGGCAAATATTATTGCAAAAGTACAGAAGCCAACACTCATTTTAGCACACAACAAAACACTAGCTGGACAACTCTATTCTGAGTTCAAAGAATTCTTCCCTGAGAATGCAGTCGAGTATTTCGTTTCATATTACGACTATTATCAACCAGAAAGTTATATAGCTTCATCAGATACGTATATAGAAAAAGATTCTTCTGTAAATGACGAAATAGATAAGCTAAGACATTCTGCAACACTTTCTTTATTTGAAAGAAAAGATGTAATTATTGTTGCTTCTGTTTCTTGCATATATGGATTAGGGGACCCTGAAGATTATCAAGAACTTATGCTTTCTTTAAGAAGTGGTATGGAAAAATCAAGAAATGATATAATGAAAAAATTAATAGAAATGCAATATACAAGAAATGAAATGGATTTTAAAAGAGGAACTTTTAGAGCTAAAGGAGATATTTTAGAAATATATCCTTCTAACCAAGAAGAAAGTGCTATAAGAGTAGAGTTTTGGGGAGATGAAATAGAAAAAATCGCAGAAATAAATCCGTTAACAGGTAAAACATTAGGAATTAGAAATCATGTTTTGATTGCTCCAAACTCACATTATGTAGCAGCAGAAGGTAAATTAAAGCATGCGATAGAAACTATAGAAGCAGAATTAGAGGAAAGAGTAAAATATTTTAAAAGTCAAAATAAATTAATAGAAGCACAAAGAATAGAAGAAAGAACAAATTTTGATATGGAAATGCTTTTGGAAACAGGATTTTGCCAAGGTATAGAAAACTATTCTAGGCACATAAGTGGAAGGAAAGAAGGTTCTCCACCATATACGTTATTTGATTATTTCCCAGATGATTTTTTACTATTTGTTGATGAATCACATGCAACAATTCCTCAAGTAAGAGCTATGCATAATGGAGATAGGGCAAGAAAAGAATCCTTAGTTAATTATGGATTTAGACTTCCTTCTGCATTTGATAATAGACCTTTAAAATTTAACGAATTTGAAGATAGAATTAATCAATGTATATTTGTAAGTGCAACACCTGCAGATTACGAAAAAGAAAATTCAAAAGATAATATTGTAGAACAAATAATAAGACCTACTGGACTATTAGATCCAAAAATAGAAGTAAAACCAGTAGAAAATCAAATAGACGATTTAATTAATGAAATACGTATTAGAGTGGAGAAAAGAGAAAGAGTATTAGTAACAACACTTACTAAAAAGCAGGCCGAAGATTTAACTGCATATTTAAAAAGCTTAGATATAAAAGTAAATTATATGCATTCAGATACAAAAGCACTAGAAAGAATGGAGATAATTAGAAATTTAAGGCTAGGAGAATTTGATGTATTAGTTGGAATTAATCTTTTAAGAGAAGGTTTAGACATACCAGAGGTTTCTCTTGTTGCAATTTTAGATGCAGATAAAGAAGGATTCCTTCGTAGTGAACGTTCTTTAATACAAACAGTTGGTAGAGCGGCAAGAAATGCAGATGGAAAAGTTATAATGTATGCAGATGAACTTACAGAGAGCATGGAAAAAGCAATATCAGAAACAAATAGAAGAAGAAGCATACAAGAAGAATATAATAAAAAACACAGTATAGTACCTCAAACTATTAAAAAATCTGTAAGAGATGCAATTAAAGCAACAATTGTAGAAGATGTTACTGCTAAATATGAAATAAATAAAGATGAAACAGTAGAGGATATAATTAAAAAACTAACAGACCAAATGTTAAAACATGCAGCAAGCATGGAATTTGAAAAAGCAGCAGAACTTAGGGATAAAATAAAAGAATTAGAGAGTTTATTATAAGAAAGGCTATTTTCTTACAATAAAAAAATCCCCACCTAAGTGGTGGGGCAAAAGCTAGGTGCTTTGTTGAGCACGACAGGCAAGAATATACAGTTTGAATGCAAAACTTGTCATTGTTGCTATTTCACCTTCAATGTATTTTTGTAACTTCTGTGGTTCAACACCTTCGCAAGCGTTTTCCCAAGAAATACACACTTTTATAAGGGGATTTTTTGGACTTTGGGATTCTTTAATGATTTTTCCATCACAACCACCTTCATAAATAAATTTGCTGTAATGGCAAGGAGTCATCCAAAGTGTTTTCTTTAAGTCTCCTCGTTTTGCGGCATTTTCAAGCCGTGTACAGAGTTCATGATGCTTTGGCATAATGTTATGCACCTCCAAAATATAGCTTTTAGGCAATATAAGCAGTAAATTGTGTACCGCCATAGTAATTTGCCATACTAAAATTATACCATATTATGTAGATAAAAGCAATTAATTAACTATATTGCAAAAAGCAACATAAAATGTTAAAATAGAATTAATACACCAGTTGTATTAATTTTATAAAGGGGGTATTAAAATGCAAGGCACGAAGCCATGCAAAGACTGTCCTTACGACTACAAATGCGACAAATGTCCTGAAGACATTGCAAGAAAGGATCCTATGGCAAAATACGAAAAAACAGGATTCTTTAGCAGAACGGTTAGAGAAGTGACAGGACCTGATGGTAAAAAGAAAATAGTCTATTCTCATCAGGAATAATTCTCATCCCAGATTAATGAAAATTTAATCTGGGATATCCCATTAAAATTATAATTTCAGTTTTAACGGAGGAAATAATGAACAATAATATAATAATAAAGGGTGCAAAGGAAAACAACCTTAAAAATATAGATTTAACTATACCTAGAGATAAATTAGTAGTAATAACTGGACTTTCTGGTTCTCGGAAAGTCTTCTTTGGCGTTTGATACTTTATATGCAGAGGGACAAAGAAGATATGTAGAAAGTTTATCTAGTTATGCTAGACAATTTTTAGGTTTAATGGAAAAACCAAATGTAGAATCAATAGATGGATTATCACCAGCTATTTCTATAGACCAAAAAACAACATCTAAAAATCCACGTTCTACAGTTGGAACTGTAACAGAAATATATGACTATATCCGTTTATTGTATGCAAGAATAGGTGTACCATATTGTCCAAATTGTGGTAAAAAAATAGAAAAACAAACAATAGACCAAGTTGTAGATAATTTAATGGAATTAGAAATTGGTACAAAAATACAAATTCTTGCCCCTGTTGTACGAGGAAGAAAAGGCGAATTTGTGAAACTACTAGAAAATTTTGCAAAAGAAGGATTTGTAAGAGCAAGAATAGATGGAGAAATTATAGAACTTACAGATGATATAGAAATAGATAGAAAAAAGAAACACAATATAGAAATTATAGTAGATAGATTAGTAATAAAAGATGATATAAGAAGCAGATTAACCGAAAGTATAGAAACAGCATTCAAATATGCAAACAATTTAGTTTTAGTAAGTGTTGTAGGGGCGACTAGTAGTCGCCCGCAAGATGAATGTGCTAACAAAAATTTAGAGCTTTTATTCAGCCAAAACTATGCATGTCCAGACTGTAATATTAGTTTTGAGGAATTGTCTCCTAGGATGTTTTCATTTAACAATCCATTTGGAGCATGCCCAGACTGCTTAGGAATTGGATATTTAATGAAAATGGACGAAGATTTAATAATTCCAGATAAAAATAAAACATTATATGATGGAGTAAAAGCTTTTGGTGCAAGCACAATGAAAAAAGGCGATACTATGGCAAAAATGTATTTTGAGAGTATTGCAAAACATTATGGTGTAGAAATAAAAGGTGTACCAATAAAAAAACTTCCAAGAGAATTTTTAAATAAAATATTATATGGAACAGGAACAGAAAGAATAGATTTTGAATATCAATCTGCAGCAGGAGTTAGAAAATTTACATCCCCATTCGAAGGAGTAATACCAACATTGGATAGAAGATATAGAGAAACAAAATCTGATGGCATGAGAAACTTTTACGAAATGTATATGAGTAACAGCCGTTGCGAAACTTGTAATGGAGCAAGACTAAAAAAAGAAAGTTTAGCAGTAAAAATTGGAACAAAAAATATTGAAGAATTAACTAATATGTCTATTACTAAAATAAAAGAATATTTAAATAACTTACAACTTAGTAAAACTAAAACGATGATAGCAGAACAAATTTTAAAAGAAATAGATGCAAGACTTCAATTCTTAATGGATGTAGGATTAGAATATTTAACATTATCAAGAGCATCTGGAACATTATCTGGAGGAGAAGCGCAAAGAATAAGACTTGCAACACAAATAGGTTCAGGCTTAACAGGAGTATTATATATTTTGGATGAGCCAAGCATACGGACTTCATCAAAGAGATAATGATAAACTTTTAGCAACACTTAAGAAATTAAGAGATTTAGGAAATACGGTATTAGTAGTAGAGCATGATGAAGACACAATGTATGCAGCAGACCAAATAATAGATATAGGGCCAGAAGCAGGAGTACATGGAGGAAAGGTAATTGCTCAGCGGAACTGCAGAAGAAATAAAACAAGTTTCAAATTCAATTACAGGTCAATACTTAAGTGGAAGAAAGAAAATTCCTGTACCTAAAAAGAGAAGAAAAGCAAAACCTATATCAATTCAAATAAAAGGTGCAAAAGAAAATAACCTTAAAAATTTAGATGTAAAAATACCACTAGGAGTTTTTACATGTATAACAGGAGTTTCAGGATCTCGGAAAAAGTTCACTTATAAATGAAGTACTATATAAAAATTTAGCTAGAGAATTATATGGTTCATCTGAAAAAGGTGGAAAATGCAAAGAAATTTTAGGAATAGAAAATATAGATAAAATTATAAACATAGATCAATCTCCAATTGGAAGGACACCTCGTTCTAATCCAGCAACATACACAGGTGTATTTGATTTAATCCGTGATATATTTGCTACAACAAACGAAGCAAAACTAAGAGGTTATCAAAAAGGAAGATTTAGTTTTAATGTAGCAGGAGGAAGATGCGAAGCATGTCAAGGAGATGGAGTACTAAAAATAGAGATGCATTTCTTAGCAGATGTATATGTACCTTGTGAAGTATGCAAAGGAAAGAGATACAATAAAGAAACTTTAGAAGTTAAATATAAAGGAAAAAGTATTGCAGATATATTAGATATGACAGTGGAAGAAGCACTAGAGTTTTTTGCAAATGTTCCTAAAATAAAACAAAAAATACAAACTTTATATGATGTAGGCCTTCGGATATATTAAACTTCGGACAACCATCAACAACACTATCTGGAGGAGAGGCACAAAGAATAAAACTTGCAACAGAGCTTTCTAAAAGACCAACTGGAAAAACATTATATATATTAGATGAACCAACAACAGGACTTCATATTGCAGATGTTCATAGGTTAGTAGATATTCTGCAAAGACTTGTAGATACAGGAAATACAATTGTTGTAATAGAACATAATTTAGATTTAATAAAAACAGCTGACCATATTATAGATTTAGGACCAGAAGGTGGAGACAAAGGTGGAGAAATAGTTGCAACTGGAACACCAGAACAAATAGTAAAAAATGATAGATCTCATACAGGAATATTTTTAAAGAAATATTTATAAAAAGAAAGGATGATTTTATGTCGAGCTTTAAAGAAAAAATTAAAGTAACAGATGATGATTTAGCTACAAAATATCGTGCACAAATGATAGAAGGACAGAGCAATGCAAAATATTGGCGAAAAAGAGAAAAATTAAAAATTGCATATGAACTTATTGAATTAAATTTAAGAATATCTACAGACCAAGTGAGCGATGAAGAAAGAGAAAAATTGGAAAGTCAACTGCGTATAAAAGCTGAAGAATATAGTTATTATTATTATAAAAATATAGGTTATTGGACATGGAAAATAGATCCTTTAAAAGTATCAGATGAAACGGTTAATAATTCTATAAAACATGCAACTGAAAAAGCTTCAGATATTTTCATATCTTTCTATGAAAGTTATAAAAGAAAAATTGATAAAGGTTATATAAAAAAATATTGTGATAATGCAGAAGAGGATTTTAGAAAAGCATATAAATTATACTGCCTGGTAAATAATATAGAAGAGAATTCTGATATAACAATTGAAGAATTAATGGTTTTAGCTTCAGATGTTGAAGCAAAACAAAAGAAAACTCCAAAGCAAGATCATACAACTAGATAAACAAAAGAACTTCTATAAAATTATTAAAATTTCATAGAAGTTCTTTTGCTATTTTTTATCTGCAGTTATTTCTGTTATTATTGTTATCTATTCTTTCATTTCTATTATTATTTCTGTTGTTATTTTTATTTTGCTTATTATTTTGATTATTTTTGTTATTTTCCATAACTAAAACACCTCCAAATTTATTTTATAATTTTATTATTTTCAAAAAAGCACAAAAATATTCTTTTAAAAATTTGTTAATTTTAAAAAAATGAGATATAATAAGAAAAAATTTAAATGTAATTTATATGGAAGTGTGAAGTGAGAGGTGGGAAGTGTGAAATTAAGATAAATCTTACGAAGCATATCCATAAAAGCACACCTCGCACATCCCATATCACACCTCTAGTGAGGAAAGTTATGAAAAATTTAGTTAATCTATTAAAAAATAAAAATCAAACGATATCTTGTATGGAATCTTGCACAGGAGGATTGCTTGCAAGCGAAATAACAAATATAGATGGTTCAAGTCAAATTTTTAAACTTGGTTTAGTTACTTATTCAAATGAATATAAAATACATTTTGGAGTATCTAAACAAGCAATAGATACATATACTGTGTATAGCATTAATGTTGCAGAACAAATGGCAAAACAAGTTTCTAATTTGGCAAAATCAGATTATGGAATTGGAATTACAGGGCAACTTGGAACAAAAGATTTAACTAATAATTCTACTGAATTAAATACAGTATATATTTCTATATATAATATAACCAATAATAGATATAATAATTACAAAATAGAGCCAGATGGTAATACTAAATACGAAAAGAAAATTTTTACTATTCAATTTATAAAGGAGAAGTTATATGAAATTTGTAAATAAAAAATTAGAAGAATTTAATAATTATATAAAAAATAAAAAAGTTGCAATAATTGGACTTGGAGTAAGTAATATTCCTTTAATAGATTATTTATATAACTTAGGTTCTGAAATAACATTGTTTAATAATAAAACTATAGAAGAGCTAGATAAAAATGTTATGGATAGGATATATGAATATAAATTAAATTTTTCGTTTGGAGAAAAATATTTATCAAAATTAAATGGATTTGATATTATATTTAGAAGTCCATCTTGTAGACCAGATTTACCAGAAATACAAGAGGAAGTAGATAGAGGAGCAATACTTACTTCAGAAATAGAATTAGTATTAGAAATGTGTCCGGGAACAACAATAGGAATAACAGGAAGTGATGGAAAAACTACAACTACATCTTTAATATACGAAATACTAAAAGAAGAAAACTTAAAATGTTATTTAGGTGGAAATATAGGAATACCATTATTTACAAAAATTAGCGAAATGAAACCAGAAGACTATGTTGTTTTAGAATTAAGCAGTTTTCAATTAATGACAATGAATGTAAGTCCAAATGTAGCAGTAATAACAAATGTTACACCAAATCATTTAGATATACATAAATCTTATGAAGAATATATAAATTCAAAAGCTAATATTTTTAAATATCAAAAAGAAAATGATTTGTTAGTATTAAATAACGAAAATGAAATAACTAAAAATTTTGCAAAATATGCTAATGGAAGGCTAACATTTTTTAGCAGCAAAACAAAATTAGATGATGGTGTAATTTTAGATAATGACATTATAAAAATATGTGATGGCGGACTTAGAAGACATATAGTAGATACTAAAAACATTAAATTAAGAGGAATACATAATAGTGAAAACATTTGTACTGCCATTGCTGCGACAAAAGATTTGGTTTCTGTTGATTCTCAAATAAAAGCAATAACAAATTTTAGAGGAGTAAAACATAGATTAGAATTTGTAAAAGAAATAAATGGTGCAAAATGGTATAATGATTCTATTGCATCTAGTCCTACAAGAACAATAGCAGGACTTAACTCTTTTTCTGAAAACATAGTTTTAATAGCAGGAGGATATGACAAACACTTAGAATATACTCCTATAGCAAAACCAATTATAGATAATGTAGGAAGTTTAATTTTGCTAGGGCAAACTGCAGAAAAAATAAAAAATGCAGTAGAAATTGAATTAAAAAATAGTAATAAAGATTTAAATATTTACAAAGTAGAAACATTGGAAGAAGCGGTTATCAAAGCAAAAGAAATATGCCAAAAAGGAGATGTAGTATTATTTTCTCCAGCCAGCGCAAGTTTTGATATGTTTAAAAATTTTGAAGAAAGAGGAAACAAATTCAAACAAATTGTAAATGAGGTGTGATGTGGGATGTGTGAGGTGTGCTTTTATGGATAGGCTTCGTAGGCTTTACCATGATTTCACATTTCCCACCTCACACTTCACACTTCCATACAAATTCCAATTCATATAATTTTTGTGCACATTTCTCAAACCTTTTGCATATAATATAGCATGCTAAAATAAGTTTAGGAGGTTTGATAAATGAGTTATCAAGGTTATGAAGATTACATGAGAAGTGTACTAGGTTATTCACCATATGTTCCAAATGACTATACATATACGGATGAACAAGAAGATATTTATAGTTATTCAAACGATATGATGCAAATGCAACCGGCGCAAGATTTAAGCCCATTTTATCCAGAAATATATAAAATTATATATCCAATGGTCTGCAAAGTTTGCAATGTAAATCTTAATCGTGAACTTACAAAAGAATTGTTAGAACAAATGACAGATGAAATATATAAAAATGTAGAACCAGAAGAAGAACCTTTAACAAGAACATCTCCACCACTTAAAAATGGTGATGTAAGAAATCCAAATAGTAAAGATCTAGAACCAGTTAAAAAAGAAACAAGACAAACAAATTTCTTACTAAGAGATTTAATAAGAATATTATTATTAAGAGAATGGGGAAGACCATCTAGACCACCAATGAGACCACCTTTTCCTCCAGGAGGAAGACCATCTATGGGGCCAGGAGGACCTGGAATGCAACCACCAAGACCAGGAAATGGAAGGCCTCCAATGGGACCTCCACCACCAAGACCAAGATATTTTTAATTTTATAAAAATAATTAGAAATTGTAGGGGCTGATGCCCACATCAGCCCGCCATCATTTCTATTCGGGTCGATGTAGGCATCGACCCCTACAACTTTATATGTATATTTTTCCAAAATAAACACAAAATATAATTATTAATATAATAGGAGGGAAAATATATGAAAGTAAAAGAATGTATGTGCACTGATGTTGCGTGTGTAAAACCAGAAACTACAATATGTGATGTTGCAAAATTAATGCTTAATAAACATATTGGATGTATTCCTGTATGTGATAATAACAAAAATGTGGTTGGTTTAGTTACAGATAGAGATTTAACACTTAGAAGCTTAGCATGTGAAAAAGATATAAAACAAACACCTGTAAGTGAAATAATGACAACAAAAGTGTTTAATGTATCTCCAGATGCAGAAGTTTCAGAAGCAGAAAAAATAATGTGTGATTGCCAAATAAGACGAGTTCCAGTAGTTGAAAACGATATTTTAGTTGGAATAATAACAATAGGAGATTTAGCAAATAATCAAAATGTATCACATAATGAAGTTTCAAATACAGTAGAAGGAATATGTAAATGCGGGGAAAATAGCAAAAATGCGGAATAAATTCTAATTTGGAATATTTATTTAAGACCTGTAGGGGCGAACTGTGTTCGCCCGAAAAAAATTGCATAAAATTGCGGGCAGACAGAGGCGTCTGCCCCTACAATGTTTGCAATTAAATTTATTACACAAATCACAATTTATATTTCATAATCCATATGCATATTTCCTTTGATTTTACATATAATTTTAGTACAAGCTTAAATTTAAGGATGTGATAAAATTTGGTAATCGATATGGGCTATTTTACAAAAGTGCTTAAGAAAATAGTTATCCTAGCAATAAGTTTAATTGCTGTATTTTTATCATTTAAATTAGCTTTATTTTACATACCTTTTTTAATAGGCTTTATAATCTCTTTACTTATTGAACCTATAATAAAATTAGTGAGTAAAAAAACAAAATTAACAAGAAAAACTAGTGCAGTTATTGTACTTTTATGTATTTTTACAATACTAATTACTCTAATAGTGTGGGGAAGTGTAAGCTTAGTAACAGAAGCATATAATTTATTACAAAACCTTAATATTTATATAGAGAAATTATACAATCAAATACAAAAATATATTAATACTATAGAATTTGATAAATTTGAAATACCTACTCAAATTATAAATATAGTAGAATCCTCAACAAACAATTTTTTAGATTTTATTACTAAATGGGCAAGCAATTTTTTAACAGGTATATTGCAAGGAATAACTTCACTTCCAATTGTAGGTATATATATCGTAATTACAATACTTTCAACATATTTTATATGTGCAGATAAATTATATATATTAGATCAACTAGAGCATCATTTTCCAAAAATATGGGTGAAAAAATTTGGAATGCACTTAAAAAAGATAGTAACATCACTAGGAAATTATTTAAAAGCGCAAGCAATATTAATATTAATTTCATTTATTGAAGTACTAGTTGGATTATATATTTTAAAATGGAGTGGCTTAAATGTAGGGTATCCTTTTTTAGCAGCACTTGGAATTGCTTTTGTAGATGCACTTCCTATACTTCGGAGCAGGAACAGTAATGATACCTTGGTCAATAATATCTGCTGTAAATGGAGATTTACGCTTAGGAATTGCATTATTTGTTTTATATGTAATAATACTTGTAGTTCATCAATTGTTAGAACCAAGAATAGTAGGTAAGAACATAGGAATCCACCCAATATTTACACTAATTGCAATGTATACCGGTTTTAAAATATCAGGTTTAATAGGGTTAATTATAGGACCAATAGTTTTAATAATATTACAAAATGTATTCGAAACAATCATAGATAATGGGATAGTAAAAACAATACTTGATAAAAAGTAAATTTGCAAATATTAACATAATATGGTATAATTTTTTTAGAAAATTCTTATTTGTTTCTATATTATAAATATGAATAGGAGGAAAAAATAATGGAATTTTTAGAAAAAGATTGTACTAATTATGAATTGTGTTCTAAGTGCGGAGGACGGTGTTGCAAAGAAACTGGTTGTTTTTTTATGCCACAAGATTTCGAAAAGATTGAATATGAGTATCTGAAAAAACAAATAAATAGCAAACAGTATATTTCTATAGCGGCGGTCAATTCAATTTATGGATTTGTATTTCCAATTTTCAGACTTTATTTAAAAGTAAGAAATGTTGATTCTGAAATTTGTAATACTTCTACGCCAGGAACTTGTATACTTCTTACTCCTGCAGGCTGTTCTCTTGATTTTGAGGAAAGACCTTCTGGAGGGAAAGCTTTGATTCCTGGAGAACCCTGTACTGGAAAAATAAGAGCTGATGAAGCTATAGCAGCTTGGAGACCGTATGAAGATGTTCTGAAAAAACTATGGAATGAGTATTCAGATATTCCTTTTGAAAATCTTTAATCTTTTTCGCTTTTAAGGAGAGGAACGCCTCTCCTTAAAACATTATAGAAGTTGGAACATAAGAATCGTCAGGTGGACATACATATATATTTTCTGTAGGTTTTTCTATTTGTTTTATTTCTTTAACTTTTATAATAGGCATATTGCCATGATAATCTCCTAAAGTAATTTCTCCAGTTAATTCAACCCAAGTTTCATTTGCAAAGCTTTCAGCATTTTTATGGTCGCATAAAAAACCAACAATTAATGTTTGCATATCAGAAGAAATTATCATATCTCTTGCTAGAACAAATTCTGTTTCTTTAAAGTCTAATACCCTATAAACATACCCAGTAAAACATATTTTCTTTCCAATATAACTATCTGTATCATCATGCACAGCTTTTAGAATATTAGTATAATTCTCATCAGTTATATTTATTACATCAGGTTGTTCTATTTTATCTCTAACTTTAAAACTATTATTATATATTTTATAAGCAGATACTACAAAATATATAGTTATTGCAATAGCTATAAACACAAATAGAATTTTTACAAGCCTTTTTCCATTAAAATTAATATTGTATACGAACATTAGATCATCCTTTCATATAAATTGTAATTTGTATGATTGAATTAATTGCAAACATTGTAGGGGCAGACGCCTCTGTCTGCCCGCAATTTTATGCAATTCTTTTCGGGCGGACACGGGGTTCCGCCCCTACAGATTTTAAAATAAATTGTTTACATAAATTACAATTTATCCAATCACATTTCCTGTTAAATTCTATGTTAAATTATTGCAATATATACCAGTTCATGATATATTAATTGATTGTAGGGGCAGGGCTTGCTCTGCCCAAATGCTACAAATCAGAAAAGAGGTAAAATAATGGGATTATTTAGTAAAATATTTGGTTCATACAGCGAAAAAGAAGTAAAAAGAGTAATGCCAATAGTAGAAAAAATAAATGGATTAGAAGAAAATATATCTAAACTTTCAGACGAACAATTAAGAAATAAAACAAACGAATTTAAACAAAGATTGAAAAAAGGAGAAACTTTAGACGATATACTTCCAGAAAGCTTTGCAGTAGTTAGAGAAGCTTCAAAAAGAGTGTTAGGAATGAGACATTTTGATGTTCAATTAATAGGTGGAATTATTCTTCACCAAGGAAGAATATCAGAAATGAGAACAGGAGAAGGAAAAACTTTAGTTGCAACTCTTCCTGTATATTTAAATGCCTTAACTGGAAAAGGTGTACATGTTGTAACTGTAAACGATTACTTAGCAAAAAGAGATAGTGAATGGATGGGAAAATTATATAAATTTTTAGGTCTATCTGTTGGTCTTGTAATTGCAGGTATGGATAGCAACCAAAAGAAACAAGCATACAATAGTGATATTACATATGGTACTAATAACGAATATGGATTTGATTATTTAAGAGATAATATGGTTATATACAAAAATCAAATGGTGCAAAGAGAATTAAATTATGCAATAGTTGATGAGATAGATAGTATTTTAATTGACGAAGCACGTACACCACTTATTATTTCTGGAACAGCTGCTGAATCTTCTGTACTTTACAAACAAGCAAATGACTTTGTAAAAAGATTAAAACCAAAGGTTTTAGTAGAAGAAGATGCTAAAAATATGGAACAAGCAGAAGATAACGAAAACTATGATTATATAGTAGATTTAAAAGCAAAATCTTCATCTTTAACACAAAAAGGTATTAAAAAAGCTGAAGAATTTTTTAGATTAGAAAATTTAAATGATATAGATAATTCAGATATAGTTCATCATATAAATCAAGCACTGCACGCACATGGAAATATGAAAAAAGATATAGATTATATAGTAAAAGATGGAGAAGTTCTGATAGTTGATGAATTTACAGGAAGAATTATGTATGGTAGAAGATATAGTAATGGTCTTCATCAAGCAATAGAAGCTAAAGAAAATGTAAAAATAGCAAATGAATCTAAAACACTTGCTACAATTACATTCCAAAACTATTTTAGAATGTACAATAAACTTGCAGGTATGACTGGTACAGCTATGACAGAAGAAGGCGAATTTAGAGAAATATATAACTTAGATGTAATTAGTATACCAACAAACAAACCAATGGTAAGAATTGATAATAATGATATTATATATAAAAATGAAAATGCTAAATTTAGAGCAGTTGTAGAAGATATAAAAGAAAGTTATAAAAAAGGTCAACCAGTTCTTGTGGGTACAGTTTCTATTGAAAAGTCAGAAAAATTAAGTAGCATATTAAAAAGAGAAGGTATAAAACACGAAGTATTAAATGCTAAACACCATGAAAAAGAAGCCCAAATTATAGCACAAGCAGGTAAATACGGAGCAGTAACAATTGCTACAAATATGGCTGGTCGTGGTACTGATATTATGCTTGGTGGAAACACAGAATTTTTAGCAAAACAAGAAATGAAGAAACATGGATTTAGTGATGAATTAATAGAAGAAGCAACTGCACATAACGAAACAGATGATGAGCAAATATTAAATGCTAGAAAAACATTTGCTGAATATGAAGAAAGATTTAGTAAAGAAATAAAAGAAGAAAAAGAAAAAGTAATTGCAGCAGGTGGTCTTAAAATAATTGGTACAGAAAGACACGAGTCTAGAAGAATAGATAATCAGCTTCGTGGACGTAGTGGACGTCAAGGAGATCATGGAGAAACTAGATTCTATATTGGACTTGATGATGACCTAATGAAAATATTTGGTGGAGATATGGTAACATCTGTATATAATACACTTGGAGCAGATGAAAATATGCCATTAGAAATGGGAATATTATCTAGAGCTGTAGAAAGTGCTCAAAGAAAAGTAGAAGGAAAACACTTTAGCATACGTAAACATGTACTTCAATATGATGATGTTATGAACACTCAAAGAGAAATTATATACAAACAAAGAAGACAAGTTTTAGATGGTGAAAATATACATGATAGCATATTACATATGATAGAAAGCGTATGTGAATCAGTTGTTTCAAACTATATTTCAGATGAAGGATTTAACAAAGAAGGACTGCTTCAAGAAACAAAAACAATATTCGGAATTACATCTTTAGAAAGCTTAAATTCTAAAAATATAAATGAACAAAAAGTTATAGAAGAATTAAAACAAAAAGCATTTGAAAACTATGATAAAAAAGCTGAAGAAATAGGCGTAGAACAATTAGCAGAACTTGAAAGAGTTGTAATGCTTAAAGTAGTTGATCAAAAATGGATGGACCATATAGACGCAATGGATGAACTAAAAGATGGAATTGGTCTTAGAGCTTATGGTCAAAAAGATCCTGTAGTTCAATATAGAATTGAAGGATTTGATATGTTTGATGAAATGGTAAACTCAATAAAAGAAGATGTTGTTAAAATTTTATTAAATATAAATAGAGCACAAAACGTAGAAAGAAAACAAACAGTAAAAATTACAAAACAAGGACTTCAAGAAACAGCAGAGGGCCTAAGAAAAGATATGCCAAAAGAAAGTAAAGAAGCAACTAATACACCAGTAGTAAATAATGCACCTAAAGTAGGAAGAAATGATCCTTGCAGCTGCCGGAAGTGGAAAAAAATATAAAAATTGTTGTGGAAAATAAGGTAAAATAAAAAACTATAATATGTTCACGCAGAAATATAATAAAAGGAGATAAAATGAATTTTATAAAAGTTAAAACAGATGAAGATTTGCTTAAATGTATAGAATTAAGAAAAAAAGTTTTCAGAGATGAAGAAAATGGTCCTGAACCTTTATATATCATGGATGAATATGACAAAATGCAGGATACTAAAAATTATTTATTAGAAATAGATAATGTACCTGTAGCTACGATAAGATTTATAAAAGTTGATGATATTACTATAAAACTTCAAAGAATGGTTGTGCCTATGGAATTTCGAAAAAAAGGGTATGCTAAGCAACTCTTAAATTATTTAGAAAAAGATGCATTAAATATTGGATATAAAAAAATAATTTTAGATTCTGCTCAAAGGTCAGTAGGTTTTTATGATAAATGTGGTTATATTACTGTATCTGAAGTTTTTTATGAAGATGAAAGACCACACGTAAAAATGGAAAAAACTTTAATATAATTTTTAGCATTAATAAAAAAGTATAGTAAATGTAGGGGCGACTAGTAGTCGCCCGCCACTTACAAAGCCCTTCTAAAATTTAACAACAATTACATTTGTATTAATAAATTAAAGGAGAAGTAAAATGCAAGTAAGAAACAATTATGGCCCTATACAATATGAAAATAGAATAAGAACTATGTCTCATAAAAAATTTAAAAAGTATGTTTTAAAATTATCAAGAGAAATTGAAAAATATACTGCTGAAAATAATATACGAATTGATTATGTAGTTCCAATTTTACGTACTGGTGCTATTCCAGCAGTTTATATTGCCAACGAATTGAACTTAATAAAATTTTCTCCAATTCAAGTAAAAAAGATAAAACAAGATGGTAAATATGACCATATTGTCTTATTAAATTCTTTAAAAGATTTAGATAATGAAAAAGAATACAATTTACTTGTTGTAGAAGGTACATATAGTTCAGGAAATACCGCAAATACATCAATTAGTGAAATAAAAAAGACTCTGCCAAAAGCAAAAATCTTATTTGCATGTGTTTGCGCACGAGGAGAAGAAAATTTACCTAAAGATGTAGAAAAAAATTTTTATGGATTTAGTTTGCAAAGAGAAAAACTATTTGTTTATCCTTGGGAACTAAAAGAACAAAAAGAAACACATCCAGACCAAAAAATAGAAAATATTTTTTATTAAAATTTTATAAATTACAAAATAAAGGAGGAATTGTAATATGAAAAAAGCTTTTATGTCATTAAAATTTCACGATGGATGTGAAGATAAGAAAAAGATAGATGATATTACAAAAGCTCTATTAGATGCAGATATAGAAAATGTTGTTATGGCTAGAGATGTAGAAAAATATGGCGAAGCCAATCTACCACAAGGAGCAAAATTAATGAATGATTATGCATTTCCTGCAATGAAAAATTGTGATATGCTAATTGTTGAATTTTCAGAAAAAGGAGTGGGCCTTGGTATAGGAGCTGGATATGCATTTGCAATAGGTTTACCTATATATGTTATTGCAAAAACAGGAAGCGATATTTCATTAACAATGAGTAATTTAGCTAAAGAAATCATTTTTTACAATACTCCAAGAGATTTAACAAGTAAATTTAAAGAAATTGTAAGAAGAGATTTTAAATAAAAGGAGTTAAAAATGAAAATTTATATTTTGAGACACGGTCAAACTGATTGGAATAAAGAAAATAGAATGGCTTATAACGAAAAATTAATCTTAAATGAAACTGGATTAAAACAAGCAGAACTTGCAAGAAAAGAATTAGAAAATATAGATTATGATTTAGTTATATCATCACCATTTATAAGAGCAAAAACGACTGCTGAAATAGCCAATAATGGAAGAAAAGAAATTATAATAGATGAAAGATTAAGTGAAAGAAATATTGGAATTATAGATGGAGAACCTTTAGAAAATGTAAATCTTACAGACATTTTTAATTACTATAAAAATATAGAAATAGAAGGCGCAGAAAATATGCAAGATTTTTGTAAAAGAGTATGGAGCTTCTTAGATGAATTAAAAGAAAAATACCCAGACAAAACAATACTACTTGCAACTCACAACATTGTAATAAGAGCAATAAAAGCATATGTTTTAGGAATCCCTGAAGATGGAAATCTAAGACAGTATGGAGTAGATAATTGTAAAATAGAAGAATATAATGTTTAGTAAAAATGTAGGGGGCGATTTTAATCGCCCGCAATCTGAATACGCGAGAGACCTAGCGGTCTCTCGGGGTTTAATCCACCCGCTAAGCGGGTGAGAATAGAAAAGGCTATGCCGATAAGCGACAAATAGAATAAAAAAACTCCATCTGGTATAATTTAAGTAGTTTCGCAGACTGCTCA
>JAFQIK010000046.1 GCA_017397545.1 Clostridia bacterium | reverse complement strand
GTAGGAACTGAACCAACAAGTGAAGAAAAATTAGAAAGAAGTATATGGTCATATAAAAATGTAGTAAATTCATTAAATGCTGTAGTTAAAGAAAAAACAGGAATATCACTTGCAAGAAGTATAAATATAGAAGATATAGAAACATTAGCAGGAATTCAAGATTCAGATAAGGGAGATAATTATAATCAACCATACACATATAATTATACAACTAGTAAAAACCAAGTATTTGTAGATGAAAGTGGAAATACAGTAAAAATAGATTCAGAAGGAAAAGAAGTAACATTAAATCATACATACTATTATTACGACTTAACAGAAGACCAAAAAGCACAAATTGGCAGATTGACTTCAGGCAATTACTGGCTGGCTTCGCCTTGCGTGAGCTGCAGCTCTAACGATGCGTACTTCATTGTGCGCTGTATGCTCAGTGGCAGTATCAACAGCTACTATTTGTTCAACTCTTATGGTGGCGCGGGCGGCTATAGTTACGGGGTGCGTGCCGTAGTTTCTATCTCTAGTCTATAATCCAAAGGTAAAGAAACGAAGTATATAACATTTGAAAGAATAGAAGAAGCAGTAAAAATTGAAAAGTAGAGAAAAAATGGGCGATGTCGGGCTTTCATGTCCGACCGCCCCGAATGGGTATGAATTTGAAGTAATTAAAACCAATATGCAATATATAAAAAGTAGAGTAAACGTAGGGGCGACTAGTAGTCGCCCGCACTTCAAGGAAATTTTTAGAAATATAATAAAATATAAGAAATGGCACTAAAAAGCCACACAAAATTAGCAAACCTTTCTTTAAAGTATTTTTTACAAATGAAAGTAACATAGAAATTAATAAATTCTATGTTACTTTTATTTTGAGTGTAAAAAAATGTAGGGGGTCGACGTCCTTAAGCGACCTGTTTTTCAAAGAAATTGCTATTAATATTTTTCTTAACTAAGGCTCTGTAAGGGACGGGCGACTACTAGTCGCCCCTACAATTGCTCTACATTTTTAAATTTTAGTCTAAACTGTAACAAGCTAATTGGCATTTAGCATTTGGAATAAAACTACCAACTACCAAACGCCAACTACCAAACGCAAAATGCCAAATGCCAAATGCCAATCTCAAAAAATGAGCTCAATTTAAATCCCTCTAATATATACAACCAAATTAGGCAAAATCAAAGCAGTTACTCCAATAATAATTACAGCAATTCCACCCGATTTATTATTATCTTTAAATTCAAATAATCCATAACTTATAGTTCTTATAAAAATTATAATAGAAAGTATAATAACTAAAACTCTCAAAATATTAACCTCCTAAACTTTTGTAAACAATTGGCTAGTTTGTATATTAGTATCTACAGATACGCTAAAAAAAGCATTTTCGTAATTAGATAGCCAATCAGATTCTATCCAATCATTCCAAGTAAGATAATTTCCAATAACATATTTGCCAAAATCATCTATATCAGAATTATATTCTTTAGACGTTTTATATAAATAAGAAATAATATTTTCTTCCATATATGAATTTGTATAATCCTTTATTATTTGCAAAGTAGTTCCATCTGAATAATTCATATTTTCATCTAAAGATAATATATTCCCAGAAATAGAAATGTAGCAATCAATATAAGGAGTACCATTTATTAATTTAACAGAAATTTTAGGTGCTTTATTTGATGTTATAAAAAGACTAGTTACAGAATTAATATTATGTGGGTTAGGTATGGTAATACTTGCACTTTCAAATTCATTAAGCATAATTAAATGGCAAAGAGCTTCCATACCAGTTAGTTCTCCAACTAATCTATCATTATTAAACACTGCAATTCCCATATTTTCTATACCTGTAGCACTTTGTATAGGAGTTTGAGATGCTGTGTAAGAACCTTCTATGTCGTATAAAGGCAAATCAGAATGCTCTTCTTGAGTGTTTTTTGAATTAATACCTCCAAGAATTGCATGTGCTTGTGTAGTTGTGCTTAGCATATCGGCGTAAAAGTCTGCAAGAGTAACATTTTCTGTATAGCCAGTATATTCTGTAGAATTTAATGTAAATTCGTAATATCTAGCAGAAACAGTTTCTAATGTAGGTTTAGAGTTGTTTAAATAATCAGAAGCATTACACTTGCTAATTATAACATTACAATCAGGTCTTACTTCTATATTATTAGTAAGTGTGTATATATATTCTGAAATACCTTCATATGCAAGTTCTTCTGATATAACTATAGCCTTACAATGAGATAAATTAACTTTTTTACTAATATAACTATTAATAAGTGCAATTCCAGCATCAATAGATGAACAATCAACAGTACTTACTGTGGAATCCTGAGATTGGCTACTAGTTCCACCCCCACCACTAGAACTATTACTAAGCAGAGCAAATTGAAGGCTAAGTTTTATTTTATCATTTTCTCCTTTATCTATTCCAATAGCAACTGCATAAGCTAATGTTTCTATACCTTGTGCACTATAGCAACCAGTTAAAGTAGGTAAGCAAAATATTATAATTAAAAGATAAGCAATTAACTTTTTCGTTTTCACTATGTTTTCTCCTTTTTAAATTTTAGATTTGCTAGTATTAAAATAAATAAACTAAAAATAAAAACTAATCCAATAGTAAAATATTTAAGAAAAACCGTTTGAGTAAATTTTATATTAGATATATTTGCAAAAAGAAGTGAAATGCTAAAAATTACGGCACATACACTAAATGACATTTCTCTATGGTTTTTGAGAGTTAACAGCTTTTTTAAAATTTTATTTATAAATGAAACATTAACACTTAAAAAAGAGAAAAGAGATAGTATCCATATTAATATAAAAACAGCATCAACTCTTTGAAGAAATTTACCAAATTCAATAAGTCTTGCAACTAAATAAATAGATAACATTTCATCCGAAAAAGGGATGAAAGGGAATAGCATAATTAGGCAAACAACACCTAAAAACAAATTAATTGCAGAAATTACAATAGACCAAATTGATATTTTTTTAAAATCTTCTGGATTTTTAAGTAATGGTACTAAAAAATAAATATAAGCAAACGAAACAAAAGAATATATATTAGTTAAACCAATTAAAAAAGTTTCGTTTGCACCAAAGCCTAAAATAGGAAATAGATTTTGTGTAATAAAAAGTTTTGCTGTTGATATAAATAGTATAATCATACTAAGTAAAACTATAGGAGTTAGTATTAGGTTTGCACGAGCAATTGATTTGATTCCTAATTTAGCAGTAATTGAAATTGGTATTAAAAATAAAAGTAGTAAAAATACAATAGGACTTTTTTCAAAATAAATTTGTTTTATATTATTTGAAAAATATCTTAAAAACAATGCTGACATAAGAACAAAAAATGATATATATAAAATACCAACAAGTATTTTAAAAAATTTACCTCCTAAATACTCAGAAATATCAACAATATCATTAGATGGAAAACGCTTAAATAATTTACAAATCAAAATGCAAAAAAGGATTGCTAAAATACTAATTATAATTATATTAATCCAAGCAGAAGAACCAGTACTTAAAATAATAGTACTAGGTAAATTTAAAATTATCTGATTTATTGTAATTATAACAATTAATGCAATAGCTTCAAATTTATTTATTTTTTGCATAGATTTCATATTAATTATTTCCTTTCCAAAATTTCCATTTCATACTTATTTTTTCTTGAGATTTTGAATACTTAGTGTTTAAAAAATCAGCCCTTTTTTCTCTGTGCCACATAGGTGGAACAAAATATGTTCCATCAGAATCAAGATCTGTAGCGGGTAGGTAAGGTGCAAGATAAGAAACTCCAAATGATTTACTATTACAAAGTATTGCTGTTTGAATAAATAAACCAATAGCAATTCCTAAGAAACCAGCAATATAACCTAATATAATATATATAAATCTGCATATTCTTAAAGTGAATCCAAGAGAAAAGTCTGGTACTGCAAAAGAACAAATAGCTGTAATAGCTACAATTATTATCAAAATAGGGCTAACTAAATTTGCACTAACAGCTGATTCTCCGAAGAATTAGTGCACCAACAATTCCGGATTGTAGGGCCAATAGGGGTAGGCACTCTAAGACCTGCTTCTCTTATTAGCTCAAAAGAAATTTCCATTAAAAGAATTTCAAATATAATAGGAAAGGGGACTGTATTACGAGATGCTGCTATAGTAAATAAAAGTTCAGTAGGAAGTAGTTCAGTATGATAATTACTTATTGCAACATATAACCCTGGAAGAAATAGTGTAATTATAAATGCAACAATTCTAATAACTTTAAGAAGATTTGAGTATTGAAATTTTAAGTTTACATCTTCAGGTGAAGATAAAAAATCTATAAAAACTCCAGGCATAATAAGGGCATAGGGGCTTCCGTTTACAAGAACAACAACTCTTCCTTCTAATAAATGATTTGCTGCTTTATCTGGTCTTTCAGAAGCTATAACTTGAGGGAAAAGGGAATTGTTATCTTGAATTAATTGTTCTAATTGCCCAGAAGAAATAATAGAGTCAATACTTAAATTATTTATTCTATATTTAACTTCAGCAACTAAATCATTATTTGCAATATCTTTTATATAACAAATAGCAATTTTAGTTTTACTTACTTTACCAACAGAAGTATTTTCTATAATTAAATTTTCATTGTTTATAAGTCTTCTAATCATAGAAGTATTAGTTCTTAATTTTTCAACAAATGATTCTTGAGAACCTCTAACAACTATTTCGTTTTTTGGTTCAGATATACTTCTAGATTCAAAACCTTTAACATCAAAAACAAAGGCTACATCAAGTGTATCTACAAATAGGGCACAATCGCCAATATTAACACTAGAAAAAGCCTCTTTGAAAGTAGTAACTTTTTTCATAGTATTTTGTGGTACTAATGAATTAAATATATAGTCTTCTAAATTAAATTTTTTAACTCGTCTTATTGTAATATTATTTGTAATAACAGTTGGAGCTGGAGTAGAAGTATTACAATCTTTAGACATAAGTGGTTTTAAAATAAAGTCATTTATACTTTTTGAATCAATCATTCCATCAATAAATAAAAGAATTGAGTTATATTCCTTACCTTTAATATTAAGTTTAAATTCTCTAAGAATAATGTCACTATTAATAAGAGTATTATATTTTACTTTTATATAATCAATATTTACATTTAAACTAGTATAAATATTATGAGAAGCCATTTTACTATCTTCTGAGATGTTTGGTGTGTTTTTACTTTCATAGCTATTTTCTGGAAGAGAGAAATCGTAAGTATCTATAGGCTCTTTGTATAAAAAAACATTTTTAAATAAATTTTTTATATTCATTATAAAACTCCAATTTGTATAATAAAAAGATAAAGTGTAATTTGTTATTATAATTAATTGCAAAAGGTCCATAAAATCAGTTGAAAACATAATATTTAAATGTAGAGTAGCGCGAAGAGATTTCCATTTATATTTTACGAGCGGGTTGCGGGTGGGGACCGACAAGCTTAGATTATGTTTAGAAAATTTAGCGCTAGCTAAAATTTTCGTTACATAATCTGCGAAGTTGGGGCGCGCGAGATAAAATATAAATAAATCTCTGGGAGCGAATATAAAAGCAAAATTAATTTTTTCATTCAAATTACCATTTAATCAATTACATTTTTCCCAAAAGTAATAAAAATATGTACTAAATGGAAGTTTTAAAAAATACTTGCAAAATAGAAAAAAGATGATATAATATTAATAGTCAAAGAAAGTCAAAGTCAAAAAAGAAGGTGTAAAACATGAGAATGTCAGATTTAATAGAAGAATTTATAAAAGATTTATTTAATGAAGAACAAGAATATATAGAAATACAAAGAAATGAACTTGCAGAAAAATTTAACTGTGTGCCATCACAAATAAACTATGTAATATCTACAAGATTTAGACCATCACAAGGATATTATGTGGAAAGCAGGCGTGGTGGAGGACGGACATATAAGAATAAAAAAAGTAAATATCACAAAAAGTAATTATTTAATGCATATAATTACTAATATGGGAGATAAAATAACATCAAACGAAGTAGATATTTTTATAAGTAACTTTTTATCATACAACATAATAAGCAAAACAGAAGCAAAATTATTAAAAGTTGCAACAAGTGATAATGTACTTATAGTGCCACAAGAGTATAAAGATACGCTGAGAGCAAATATATTTAAAAATATGATACTTAATCTTGTAGAAGATTAAAAAATGTAGGGGCGGACGACCCTGTCCGCCCGTAAGATAATAATACAAAATTTGTTTAACAAATTTTGAAAGGAGATGATATTTATGCTATGTGAAAAATGCAATAAAAATGAAGCAAGTATTAAATATACGGAAATAATTAACGGAGAAAAAACAGAAATGATGTTATGCGAAAAATGTAGTCATGACTTAGGTTTAGACAATATTAATTTTAACATGCCAATAGATTTTTCTAGTTTTTTTGGAGGATTATTAGATGATTCAGAATATAATTCACAACAAGTTATGCCTTTGTTTCAAACTGTAAAAGAACTAAAATGTAATAATTGTAATATGACTTATGATGATTTTGTAAACATAGGAAAATTTGGATGTGAAGAATGCTATGATGTATTTTCTTATAAAATAGATTCTTTATTAAAAAGATTACACGGAGATAATAAACATCTAGGTAGAAAATCTATTCAAGGTAATGTAGGGGTCGCACTCCAGGGCGACCCGAAAAAAGTTAAATATCGAAATGATAATAAACAAGAAGAAAAAAAAGATAGTAAAGAAAATAAATTACAACAATTACAAAACGATTTAAAGAAAGCAATAGCAGATGAAAGATATGAAGACGCAGCCAAAATAAGGGATGAGATAAAAACCATAGAAAATAAATAATGTAGGCTATGTAGGTGCGACTAGTAGTCGCCCGCGGGCGAACAAAGTTCGCCTCTACATTGTATAAATAAGAAAGGAGAATGCAAAATGCTAAATTGGTATTTACAGTCAGGTACTGAAGGCGATGTAGTATATAGTACAAGAATAAGATTTGCTAGAAATATAAAAGAAATTCCATTTGTAAATAGATATACAAAAAAAGATGCTATAAAAATAATAGAGATAGTAGAAAATATTATTTCTAATTTGGGATATGGATTAAGATTAATAAAACTAAAGGATTTAGACGATATAACAAAACTAAGTTTAGTAGAAAAGCATTTAATAAGTCCAGAATTTGCATATAATAAGGGTGAAATAGGAGCAATTGCTATTAATGATGATGAGAATATATGCTTAATGATAAACGAAGAGGACCATATAAGATTTCAAGTTATTTCATCTGGATTAGAATTAGAGAATTCATTAAATTTAGCAATAGAAATTGATAAAAAATTAGAGCAATTAATTCCATATGCATATAATGACAAATATGGTTTTTTAACTAGTTGTCCAACTAATGTAGGAACTGGTTTAAGAGCTTCTGTAATGGTACATTTACCAGCACTTGCTAAAACAGGAAATATTAAAAAAGTATTAGAAGTTGTAAATGGATTTGATATGAATATTAGGGGAATTTATGGTGAAGGAAGTAAAGTGGCACGGAGATATTTATCAAATTTCTAATAAGCAATCACTTGGAATTTCGGAAGAAGAAATTATTAAAAATTTAAGAATAATAACAGACAAAATAATAGAACAAGAGCGCTTAGCAAGAAAAATACTTGCAAAAAAACAAATAGAATTGGAAGATAAAGTATATAGAGCATATGGAGTTCTTTCAAATAGTAGAAAATTAACATCAGAAGAATGTAATATTTTATTATCAGATGTAAAACTTGGAACAGATATGGGAATAATAAAAGAGTTAAATGATTTAAAAGTTAAGAAATTACAAACATTTACAAAACCTGCGAATTTACAAAAATATGCAGGACAAACCTTGGATATTTATGCAAGAGATATAAAAAGAGCAGAGGTTGTAAAGGAGATAATTAATGGGTAAAATGTAATTTAGAGGTGGGATGTGAGAGGTGAGAGGTGTGCTTTTAGGGAGAAGCTTCGTAGACTTTTCTTTAATTTCACACTTCACACATCGCACTTCACACTTCTATACAAACTACAATCTATAAGAGGAGGGTATATAAATGACATATAAATTTACTGCAAGGGCAGAAAAGGCTCTTGAAATTGCAAATGATATAGCAATAGAATTAGGACATAATTATATAGGAACAGAGCATTTATTATATGGATTAGTAAAAGAAGGGACAGGAATTGCAAATAAAGTTCTAGAAAATCAAAGTGTAACAGAAAGTGCAATTTTAGAGAAAATAGAAGAATTAATAGGAACTGCAGAAAAAAGGTCAAACCAAACTATTGGATTTACACCTAGAACTAAAAGAGTAATTGAAAATGCATTTAGAGAAGCTAAAACTCTTGGTTCTGATTATATAGGAACAGAACATTTATTAATTGGAATTATGAGAGAGGCAGATAGTATTGCAGTAAGAATAATGCTAGATTTAAATGTAAATCCACAGAAATTATATAATGAAATAGTAAAAGTTATGAATGAATATGAAACTACAGAAGAAAAAAACAAAGTAAACACAAAATCTAATAGTTATAATTCTACTCCAACCTTAAATCAGTTTGGAAGTGATTTAAGTAAACTTGCAATTGAAGGTAAATTGGATCCTGTTATTGGTAGAAAAAAGGAGATTGAAAGAATTATACAGATATTATCAAGAAGAACTAAAAATAATCCATGCTTAATTGGAGAACCAGGTGTACGGAAAAACTGCAGTTGTTGAAGGTTTAGCCCAAAAGATAGTAGAAGGAAGTGTTCCAGAAACTTTAAAAGATAAGAGGGTAGTAACACTTGATATTTCTGGTATGGTAGCTGGTGCAAAGTATAGAGGAGATTTTGAAGAAAGAATAAAAAAAGCATTGAAAGAAGTAAAAAAAGCAGGAGATGTTATTATTTTTATAGACGAGATTCATACAATTGTTGGAGCGGGAGCGGCAGAAGGAGCAATAGATGCAGCAAATATTTTAAAACCACTTCTTGCAAGGGGAGAAGTTCAAATAGTGGGTGCAACAACACTAAATGAATATAGAAAATATATAGAAAAAGATAGTGCTTTAGAAAGAAGATTCCAACCAGTTACAGTTGAAGAACCAAGTATGGAAGATAGTATAGAAATATTAAAAGGACTTAGAGATAAATATGAAGCACATCATAATGTTAAAATTTCAAATGAAGCAATAGATGAGGCAGTAAAATTATCTAGTAGATATATAAATGATAGATTTTTGCCAGATAAAGCAATAGACTTAATAGATGAAGCTTCATCTAAAGTAAGATTAAAAACACATACAGAGCCAGACAAATTAAAAAAACTAGAAGAAAAGATTATTAAATTAGGAAAAGAAAAAGAAGAAGCAATAGCTATTCAAGATTTTGAAAAAGCAGCAGAACTTAGAGACAAAGAACATAAAGAAAAAGATAAATTGGAAAAAGAAAAAAAACTATGGAAAGAAAAAAACATTAAGGATGTTAGAAATATAAGCAAAGAAGATATAGCAGAAGTAGTTGCAAGTACTACAGGAATACCAGTTCAAAAAATTAATCAAAATGAAAACGAAAAACTTAAAAATTTAGAAAAGGCCTTACATGAGAGAGTAATAGGACAAGATGAGGCTGTGTCAGCTGTAGCAAAAGCTATAAAAAGAGGAAGAGTTGGTCTAAAAGATCCTAATAGACCAATTGGTTCGTTTATGTTTTTGGGTCCTACTCGGTGTAGGTAAGACAGAACTTTCTAAATCTATTTCAGAAAATTTATTTGGTGATGAAAATGCTATTATAAGAGTGGATATGTCAGAATATATGGAAAGCCATTCAACATCTAAAATGATAGGTTCACCTCCGGGATATGTTGGATTTGATGAAGCGGGAGGACTAACCGAAAAAGTAAGAAGAAAACCGTATTCTGTAATACTATTTGACGAAATAGAGAAAGCTCATCCAGATGTTTTAAATATGTTACTACAGATATTAGATGATGGAAGACTTACAGATTCACATGGAAGAACAGTAGATTTTAAAAACTGTGTAATAATTATGACATCAAATATTGGAGCAAGATTAATTACTGATAAAAAACATTTGGGATTTTCTAGTGAGAATAGTAATCAGACAGAAAAAGAATATGAAAGTACAAAAAAAGAAGTAATGGCAGAATTAAAAAAAGGATTTAGACCAGAGTTTATAAATCGTATAGATGAAATAATAGTATTTCATAAGCTTACAGAAAAGGAACTAAATGAAATTGTTGATATAATGTTAAACCAAATAAAGAAAAGAATTAGTGAAAAAAATATAAAACTAGAAATAGATAAAAAAGCAAAAGAATTAATAATAAAAAAAGGAACCGATACAAATTATGGAGCAAGGCCACTTCGCCGTGCAATACAAAGTATGATAGAAGATAAACTTGCAGAAGAAATTTTAGAAGGAAATTTGAAATCAGGAGATACTGCAAAAATAACCGCTAAAGACGAAGAGATACAGATAAAAGTTAAAACAATAAAAGTGTAATTTGCTTTGCAAACTACATTTTAGTGAATAACGAATAATTAACTCTTCACTGTAATGTGTATGAAAGAATTCATACACATTACACGCTAAACTGGATTTACATGAATAATTGCATCTGCAACATTATCTAAACCTTTTATATCTTTTTCAATATTATCTGCCAATTCATGACTGGCAAATGTAGACATGTTTCCATCTACAAATATAGTTAAAATAATAATATATTTATATCCGAGAAGGAGTAGAGTATAAATTTTCTATATATTTAATATCTTTATAATTATGTACAAGTCTAAAATAATATCTTTCGTATTTTCATCTATGGAGATATCCATAAGAATATTATAGCTTTCTATAAAAATTTTAATTCCGCGAATAACATATCCATATAGCAATACCTGTTCCAACTATGCCATCAAACCAGTAAATACCTTTTGAAGCAAGTATAATAGATATTAAAGTAAAAGATGTTACAATGCAATCATTAAAATGGTCTTTCGTATTTGCTTTTAAAAGAATATTATTAAATTTTTTGTTTAATTTATTTGTATAAATGAATAAACAAAGCTTTACAATAATTGTTATAATACAAACTATTATTAAGTATATCGAGTAATAAAGTTCGTTTTTAAAAACAAGTGAAGCTACTGCATCTATTAGTAATTTTATAGATATAATAATCATAGATATACTTATTAATAAGGAAAATATATATTCAGATTTTCCGATGGCCAAAATTATGATTTTCATCTCCAGGCTTACTTGCGATTTTATTTCCTATAAAAGTCATTAAAGAAGCAAAAATATCACTAGCGCTATTTACACTATCAGCAATCATTGCTTGACTATTACTAATAAAACCTACAGCTGCTTTAATTACAAGCAAAAATATATTTCCCATAATACCTAAAATTCCAGCAATTTTAGTGTTTTTAAATCTATCCATAAAATCCCCCTATAAATATATATGATTAATTATTTGATTTTATAAATTGTAATTTGTTGTTGCCTTACAAAATTCATTGCAAATGTTGTAGGGGCGACCATTGGTCGTCCGAGCTTCGAAGAACGGGCGATTAAAAAAATTGCCCCTACATCTTGGGATAATTCCTTTGATGCATTTCGG
>JAFQIK010000045.1 GCA_017397545.1 Clostridia bacterium | reverse complement strand
TTTGTTTTGTAATATAAATGTAATGTGCTTGTAATATTTTAGTTTGGATTATTTTTTATTATTTGAGAAATATCTTTGGATAACGGGCAGAGCAAGCCCTGCCCCTACATTTCTAGATGATTCTTCGATGCATTGCGGGTCAATGTGGGCATCGACCCCTACAAAAAAATTCTAGGGACAGTCCCTAGAATTTTCTTGTTTTTTAGAAAGGCCTTCGAAGTGCGGGCGAATGCAATTCGCCCCTACATTAATCTATAATTTTCAATCTCTTACTAAACATTTGCTTTATCTTTTTTTGTTGCTTTGTTTGTTGTTGCCTTTTTTGTTGTTTTTGTCTCGCTAGTTTTTGTTTTTGCTGTTTTTTTAGTTGTAGTTTTACTTGTTGTAGTTTTCTTATTATCAGTTTTCTTTGTTGTTTGTTTTTTTGCTGGTTTTTTTTTAGTTTCTACTGTTTTCTTTGCGTTGTTATCAGAAACGTCTACCTTATTTTCTGGTTCTTTCTTTTGCGGGTCGATGTAGGCATCGACCCCTACGTTATTTTCTGTTTCTTTCTCTGATTTTTCTTCTTTTATGTTTGGTAAGCATATATTTAAAATTATTCCTACTATTGCAGCTAAACTCATTCCTGATATTGTAACTGATAAATCTCCACTTGTTATTGATATTGCAGCTCCTCCCAATCCTAAAACAAGCATTGCTGATGCTACTATTACATTTTTTGTATTGTTAAAATCTACTTTATTTTGTACTAATACTTTTAATCCATTTACTGCTATAAATCCATATAAAAGTAAAGATACTCCTCCTAAAACAGCATTTGGTATTGTAGATACAAGTGCTGTAAATTTACTTAAAAATCCTAATGCTATTGCTATAATTGCTGCAAGCCCTATTACCCAAACTGATGCTACTTTTGTCATTCCTACTACAGAAGTGTTTTCTCCATATGTAGTATTTGCAGGTCCTCCTATTGTTCCAGCAAATAATGTTGCAACTCCATCTCCTAATAAAGTTCTATCTAATCCTGGTTCTTTTAATAAATCTTTGTTTATAATTGCTCCTAATGCTGTATGATCTCCAATATGTTCTGCCATTGTTACTAACGCTATTGGTGCTATTGTTAATATTGCAGAAAAGTTTGGTGTGTAGTGTATAAAAGGTATTACAAAGTTTGGCATACCTACTATTGCCGCTTCTGCTATTGGACTAAAGTCAACTATTCCAACAGCTATTGCTGTTAAATATCCTGATACTATACCTATTAAAAATGGTATTACTTTTAAAAATCCTTTTGCAGCAACTGCAACTATTGCTGTAACTAAAAATGATACTAATGCAACTACTACTGTTTGCCATTCTAAAGTAGTTCCTGATGCTAGTCCTATTTGTCCTATTGCGGATGGTGCAAGTCCTAATCCTATAATCATTATCATTGGTCCAATTACTACTGGTGGTAATAATTTATTTATCCAATTCTTACCTATTAATTTTACTAAAATTGCAAATACTACATAAACTAATCCAACTGCCATAACTCCAGTCATTGCTCCTGAAATTCCAGCTTTTAAATATGCTGCTATAAGTGGTGCAATAAATGCAAATGAACTTCCTAAATATACAGGTGATTTTCCTTTAGTACATAATATATATATTAATGTACCAATTCCTGATGAAACAAGTGCAACTGGTATTGTAAGCACTTCTTCTCCCGCTCCTGAATTTACTAATATTGGAACTAATATTGTTGCACCAAACATTGCAAAAACATGTTGAATAGCAAGTATTATCCATTTAGCAATACTTGGTTTTTCGTTTACATCTAGTATTAAATCATTTTTTGATTCCATAATATTCCTCCTAAATTACATTTTAAAAGACACTATTTTATTTAGTGTCTTTTGTTATTTAATCAGATATTACTACATTTTTCTACAAAATGCAAGTTTTAGAATTCAAAATCTAAATATGCATATTTGCTATCTTCAAATACTTTTACTTTTTCTATTATTTCTTTGGCTGTATTTGATATTTCTGTTACTCTCGCTATTTTTTTGTCTGTATTTACTAGAGGATTTATATATCGTCTTTTTCCTTTGGCATCTGTACAGTACTTATCTTTTATTTCTATATTGCTTCTTCCAATTTTAGTTGAATTTTGAAATTTATTAAACACATTTATCATATTTATATCATCTTGTTCTTTTATTTTATTTATAACTTCTTGTTCCGACATTTTATATAAATCTTGTTCTTTAATATATTTATTGTCTATTAATTTTTTTAAGTAATCTGTCCAAAATTGCATTATTAAATTAATTTCGTTTCCAGTAGATACAATTTTCCATAATTTATTTGCATTTATTACAAATTCTTCTGCGCACTCTACATTTTTAAATCCAAGTTCTAATTCGTTATTTTCTTTCTTTAATACCTCTAAATTACTATACACTCTATTAATAGAATCTAAATTAAATATTCCTTCAATTTGAAGTCCATCACTAAATGTATATTCTAATCTATCTGCTGATAACATTGGTGTATCATTATCTGCTATTGAGTACATATGATAATCACAAACTTCTTCTACTTTTATTTTATCTCTAGAAAGTAATTGCATTATCTCTTTTGAATTTTCAATCATATATTTAGTTAAATCTTCTGTGCTTTCTTGGTTTAAGTAATCTCCATGCATAAAATCTACAATATGACTAAATGCAGGTGTTGCAATATCATGAAATAATCCTGCTAAAGCTTGTTTTTTATCTTTTGTAAAATTCCAAATTATTAGAGCTACACCTATACTATGTTTTAGTCTTGAATTAAAATATTTTATTTTAATTATGTTAGTATAATCACATCCTGGAAGCATACTAATTCCATCTAACCTTAGCATTGCCGGTGTTTCTATATATTCTTTTAAAAACTCAGGAAATTCTTTTGATAAAATTTTATAATACTGTTTCGTTTCATTATTTGTCTTATCTAAATATTTCATAAATTACTCCTTTGTGCATTATTTACTAACAATATTGTTTACTTCATCTACTATGTCTTCAAGATTACACTCTTTTACTTCGTCACTGTTTCTTAGTTTCAATTCTACTATATTGTCTCCTATTTTCTTTCCTATTGTTATTCTAAGTGGAATTCCAATTAAGTCCATATCATTAAATTTTACTCCAGCTCTTTCTGTTCTATCGTCTATTAAACAATCAATTCCCATTTCGTTTAATTTTTCATAAAGTTCATTTCCTGCATTTAATTGAGCTTCATCTTTAGTATTTATTACTACAATTGCTACTTTATATGGAGCTACACTCATTGGCCAAATTATTCCTTTTTCATCATTGTTTTGCTCTACAATAGCTGCTGCAATTCTTTCTATTCCTATACCATATGACCCCATAACTACTGGATTAAGTTTGTTGTTTTCATCTAAGTAATTTAATCCCATTCCTTCTGAATATTTTGTTCCTAATTTAAATGTATTTCCAACTTCTATTCCTTTTTTGAATACTAATTTTCCACCACATTTTGGACAAATATCACCTTCTTTAACATTTACTATATCTCCAGTTATATCATATTTAAAGTCTTTAACATTTGCATTTATATAGTGATATCCTTCTTTATTTGCTCCACAGCAGAAGTTTGTCATATTTAATACTTCAGCATCTACAACAATTTTAGAATTTAATCCAATAGGTCCCGTATATCCCGCTACTGCATTTGAAGTCCTAATTAGCTCGTCATCTGCAAAACCAATTTCTTTTGCTCCTAATAACTTAAGAACTTTAGATTCATTTAGTTCTCTATCACCTCTTATAAATAAAATAACAAGTTCATTATCTACATTCATAAGCATTGCTTTAACAGTTTGTTTTATATCTAATTTTAAATAATCGCAAACTTCTTCAATAGTATGATGATTTGGAGTTGCTACTAATTCTAATTCTTTTTCTTCTACATTTTCTTTTTCTGAAATTACATTTTTACTAATTTCTATGTTTGATGCATAATCACAAGAATCACATAAAACAAGAATATCTTCACCAGCACTGCTTATTGCTTGGAATTCTTCTGATAATAATCCTCCCATAACACCTGTATCAGCTCTTACTATAACAAAGTCTAATCCTACTGTTTCAAATACTTTTTTATATGCTTCAAACATTTTGTTATATGATTTATCTAATCCCTCAAGATTTACATCAAAACTATATGAATCTTTCATTGTAAATTCTCTTGTTCTAATTAAACCTAATCTTGGTCGCATTTCATCTCTAAACTTTGTTCCTATTTGATATATCGTATATGGTAAATCTTTATATGATCTAACTTTATTAAGTGAAACTAATGCAAACATTTCTTCATCAGTCGGTCCTAATGCATATTTTCTATTTACTCTGTCATGAAGTGAAAACATAGAACTTCCAAAATTTTCTGCTCTTCCTGTTTTTTCAAATATTTCTATCGGAATTAATGCTGGCATAGTAACTTCTGTTGCACCTTTTTCGTTCATACAATTTCTTACTATTTCTTTTATGTTTTCTGTAAGTTTAACTCCTAATGGAAGTTTTGCATATATACCATTACTAATTTTTGTAATATATCCTCCTCTTACTAATAAATTTCCAGATACTGAATCTTCATCACTTGCATTTTCTCTTAATGTATAAAAAAACTCTTCGCTTAATCTCATTTTTTATCCTCCTTATATATAATTAATTATACGGGTCGCTGTGGGCAGCGACCCCTACATTTCAAAAAAATAAACCCTAAGTCTTTAACAACTTAGGGCGAATATCTTATCCGTGTTACCACCTATATTTAGAATTTCTTCTACACTCAATTAATGTTTATATTAAACATTATATCCTTTGATAACGGTGGACTTCCGATAAGGCTTACTTTTTATTTTCTGTCTTATAGCTCCAAGACTGGTTCTATATTTAATTCCTTAAAGTTTTTCACCAACCAACTCTTCTCTAAAAGTTCATAAATATATACTATTTCTTTTCATTGCTTTTAATATACCAATAAATTTATACCATAAATCGTTCAATTTGTCAATTCTACATTTTGATTTGTTTGGGCAGAGCAAGCCCTGCCCCTACATTTTTTCCATATTTATTTTATTATTTCCAAAAATTTTTCTTTGAATTGTTTAGTGTAATTAGTTAATACTAATTCTACACTTTTTTTATTATATTCATATTCTGGATAATTTTTGTTTATTATTCTTTTTAAATTATTTGTAATTCCTTCTGTAGAATCAAAAATTTCTATTTCACATGGAAGTAATTTTCTAATTTCATTCTTAAAAATTGGAAAATGTGTACACCCTAGAACAATTCCAGAATACTCATCTAAATTTAATTTAGAAAATTTTTCTTTTAAATATTCATATGCTAAATCGTATTTGATTGTGTCTTCAAAATCTGAATATTCTACTAGTTTATCAAGCGGTAATAATGTAACTTTATTTTCTGCATTTAAACGTTGTAGTGATTTCTTTAACATCTCCCCTTTTAAAGTTAAAGTAGTTGCTGTTAATATTATTTTTTTATTTTTTTCTTTTTCTAATGCTGGTTTTATAGCTGGCTCTGTTCCAACAAATATTGTATTTGGATATTTTTCTCTTAAATATTCTATGGCTGCACTAGTTGCTGTATTACAAGCAACTACTATAATATTACATCCTTTTAATATTAATTCTTGCATACATTTTTGTGTTAACTCTCTTACTTCTTCTATAGTTTTTAAACCATATGGAGCATTTTTTGTATCTGCCATATAAATATAATCTGCATTGATTTGTTTATAAACATTTCTAAATATAGTTGCTCCACCGAAGTCCTGTATCAAAAAAACCTATTTTCATTAATTATTCACCTATCTATTTGCGGTATATTTATTACTATTTAATTATAGTATATTTTTATATAAATTGCTATGTAAATTTAATAGTTATTTCTTATTTACTGCTAATATTTTATTATATATATCATACCAACTATAGCATCTAATTATTTTGTTGCCACTACATTCTTTATTATACTGAGCATTATAACAAATTACTGGAATAATTTTTGATAATTCTTTTATATTGTTTGGGCTGTCTTCTATCATTAAGTCTATTTTATTTTCTATAATTTCTTGAGATTTCTTCTCTTTTTCTGCTTTTGAAAAAACTAATTTGTCATATACTGTTTTGTTTTCAGATAACCATTTATTAACCATATCCCTCATATTTTTACCAACATCGTCATCTCTATTACTAAGCCATCTAGCAGTTATTATATATATTTCGTGTCCATCTTCTTTTAATTTATTTATAATTTCACTTGCAAATGGTCTTGTTTTTTCATTTACTGTATATTTTTCTAAATATGTGTTCCAAAACTCTAATTCAATTTCTCTACTAATATTAAATGTTTTAGAATATTCATAATTCATATCAGATATATTATATTCAATATTATTTTCAACACAATATTTACTAATATAATCTAAAACAAATTGTTCTATATTTGTTAGAACTCCATCTATATCTATACCAATTCTCATAAAATCCTCCAATTGTTTATATTTAAAATAATTATACCAATACGTTTTAAACTACTTTTGTGCAAACAATAACATTATTACACCTATAATTGCTAATAGTATTCCTAATAATATTCTTAACCAATGTTTTTTAAAATCAATTTCTTTAAATATTATTATTCCTACTACTATAGTCCATACTGCATTTAATTGAACTATAGTAAATGCTATTGAACCAGGTATGTATTTATATGCTAATGTTGAGAAAAACGAAGCAAAGAAATACGTACATCCCCCTATAATTCCTAAAGTATTATCTCTTGCCTTAATATTCTTTAAAACATTAATATTTTTTTCAGTTATTAACAGATATATTATTGAAGATACAAATACTAATCCAGAAAAATACACTTGTTGAGAATATATTAAGCCATTGTTTGTCGCGTATTTTTGTATTAAGGCATTTGTTCCAAAAAATATTGCCGATAATATTGAATAAATAATTCCTTTTTTATCTACAATTTTTTCTTTACTATTTTTAATTGTAAATAGCATTGCAGACATTAGTATAGATACAATCGCTAATATAATATAAATTACTTTTATTTGCATAAATTCTGATAAAAAAGTTAATGTTAAAATAGCACCAATTGGTCCTTGTAAATTTTTCCATTGATTTGACCTTGATAATCCTATCTTATCAATCGCTGTTAAGAAAAATACAGAACCTAATAGCCATAAAACTCCTCCAAAACCTGATAATAACAATATTGGATTTAAAAGTGTTTCCTTTGGATTATAATATAGCATCTTGTTTAAACAAAACATAATTAAAGATATAATAAAGAATCCTAATCCCATAAACATACTATACTTAATTGGTGTTTGTTTTGATAATTTTTTTGGTACAACATAAGCTGTAAAAAACAATGATGATATTATTGCAAATAAATATCCCATATTTAGTACCTCTTTCTATTAATCTATTTTCTCTTATCTATAATATCAATAACTTCACCTATATACATTCTATGTACAGGTTCTGTTTTATAAAATCTATCTACTTCGCTTTGTGGAATAAGTCAATAAAGCCCATTCCTGATCAATCGCATAAAACGGTGCTAAGTTAAAATTTTTCAAATCCATCTTCTTCTCCTTAATTTTAAAATTAAATATATTTATTTAATTCTTTTAAAAATAACTCTCTATCCAATTTGCTTAAATCTCTGTCGAAAGCTAATAAAGAATCAGTTATTTCTTCTCCCATCCATATTAATCTTTGATATTCTTTCATTTCTTTTTCAGTTTTAAATTTTACTTCTATTCTTATTAGTCCCTCATACATACCGTAATATCTCTTTATTGATATTTTTTCATCATCTAAATACACATAACTATCTCTAATAATTTCTTTATAGGCTTTTTTCTTCAAATCCTCAAATTCATTTATGTCAATTTTTTCTCTTAATACAATATTATTATCCATTAAAACTTGTTTTTCATATATATTATATTTTTTTTGAATTCGCAAATTATCATTTATATAATATCTTTCATATCTTATAGGAATACTAAAATTTAGATTTTTTAAATTTTCGGTATTTTTTAAAATAAATCTTCGCGTTAATCTATTATTCATATTTCCTCCTAAATTGTTGTAGATTAATTAATGAATTTCTTAATCATTAAAAAATCAAAATTATCTTTATAAATATCATTCACAATTTGCTCATAA
This sequence comes from Clostridia bacterium, assembly GCA_017397545.1. Taxonomy (GTDB): domain Bacteria; phylum Bacillota; class Clostridia; order TANB77; family CAG-508; genus CAG-452. Next base: position 7,141 of record JAFQIK010000045.1, on the reverse strand, counting down.
GAAAAAGTAATATCAATTTGATTATCTCCTTCAGAATAAGAATTTGATATGTAAAACTCATTATTATTCTTATTTAAACTGGTTATAACAATATAGTGTCCTTCTTGTGCAAATATATTAGGATGTGGTCCAACATTTACAATTGCCATATATCCATCTTTTATCATATTTATTATTTTCTCTTTCATATTCTCTGGATTCTTATAATTTATTTTTACTATTTCATATTCTATATCTAAATTGAATTTATTTATTAACTTATTCAAACAATAAATCATTGATACACCATTTATTCCATTATAATAACCATCAGATAAAAAACCAAATTCATTAAATAGCATTATTTTAGAAATACTTATTGGTGTTTCGTTATATCCAAGACTAGCTAAAACTGTTGCAATTGCTGTCGGTCCACATCCATTTTTTGAAATTTTCCAATTTGTTCGTTCAATTTCATTATTATATTCATATTGCTTAAATCTTACTGTAAAACGTCTCCCTAGCTCATTAGATTCTATAATTTCATACTCATTATTAATCAATTTAATCACCTAACTTTAATATGTGTTATTTTATTAAATCTCATCACCTTTTAAGATTATATCATATGGTTTTATTAAAGTATACTAAATTTAATTTTTATATCCCAACTTATTATGAATTTCCTTATGGCAATTTGAACAAACTAAAATGCATTTTAAAGCTTCAGTTTTATATTCATCCCAAGACATTGTATTACCTGACCCTAATTTAAAATCTTTTTCTTTTGGATTTTCATGATGAAATTCTAGTGCATCAACACATCTATTATATCCACATTTGCTACATTTTCCGCCTAATAATTTTATTGCTTGTAATTTCATACTTCTTCTTAAAACAGTTTTTTGATGCTTTCTAGTTTCGTTATCTCTTCTTGTTGAATCACCACTACAAGTATAACAATATATTCTTGTAGCATTTTCTGTATCAAATTTATTTTCACATATTTTACATATTTTTAACATTTAATCACCATTACAATTATATAACAATTTCATTCATAAAATAAGTGTTTGGGTTGTTGTTTTAAAAAAAATAATAGATTAGAAATTTATCCGAAGTGCGGGCGGACACAGGGTTCCGCCCCTACATTTACTCTACATTCTCTTATTATCTATATAAATTACTCTGAAAGCGGGTCGCCGAGGACGTCGACCCCTACATATCTCTACATCTTTAAATATATACCAACAAATCAACAAATTCTTCACTTTTCACTCTTCTCTCTTAACTCAAAAAAACTGATACGAAATGTATCAGTTTTTTTGTTTGGCTCCCCAAGACCGGAGACATACATATATGCGAATTAGAATTTATATCAATATTGAAATTAGATACAAGTTTGAAAGGTGGTATTTATAATGTTAAAAGAAGATAAAAATATATTAGATAAATGGCTTGAATTTAGAGCAGAAGATTTAGCTATGATAGATGCAAAAGATAAAAAGCATCTCCCTCATATTGATAAGTATACTAAAAATATTTTAGATAATACAAGTAATGAAAATCGTACTTATATTTCTAATGAATTAGAAAAACTATCTGACGAACTTTTATTGTATTCTAGTTACTTTATGTATAAGTACTATAAATATGGGTTTAAAGATTGTTTAAACTTAATACTTTCTAATTTAGGAGGCGAATAGAATGGCTTTAGGTAAATATGGAATTATATTAAAAAAATATTTAAAGAAATATAAACCTATTAAATATAGCAAATTAATTATAGATTGTTCTCTTATGGATTATCTTTATAAAAAAGAAAAAGAACTTATAGAATATAAGGCTTTTATTGAAAAACAATTAAAACAAACATATCCTGAACCTAAAACAAATGAATTTATTGTTATGGTTAGATATAATAATATGATTGAAAGTATGGTTGAGGAATATGTATTAAATATAATTAAAACTATGTAAAGGAAGCATTTAGCTTCCTTTTGTGATACATTTTTTTACTATGTTGACCTTTGAATATTTTTCTTCCATAGTTGTAAAAAATAAGGAAATTTGCAAAATATTTTTAACCAAATCATTATGTTGATTGCATTTTATCTTTCATCTAATGAATTCATCGTTTCTTCTAAATCTACTCCATAATACTCTGCTATTTGTTGTATTTGTTCCATAGTAGCTTTTCTTGTTATTATTAAATTTAGTATAGCTTTTGCTAATTGTTCATTTGATTTTAAAAATCTTTTATGTCTTCTTTCAGCTCTTTGTCTAGTTAAAGTTGTACCATTTTCTGTAAGTTTTTCTGCAATTTTTTTATATGATAAACCTTGTTCTCTTAAATCATATATTTCTTTATCTAACTGTTCACTCTCAGCAGTTATTTTCCTTAAATCTAAATTTTTTTCTCGTTTTAAACTATATATTTCTTTACATCTCTCTCCAACAGTTGATATAGTTATTTGTATTCCTTGTTTTTCTAATTCTTCTACTATTTCTGCATATGTTAAACCTTTTTCTCTTAAATTATATATTTCTTCATTTATTTCTTGTTTATATGGACTTATTTTTGATGCTAGTTTTGGCTTGGGTTCTTTTTTACCTTTTAATTTATATATTTCCTTACATCTTGTTCTAACAGTACCTCCAGACATTTTTTTCCCTTGTTTTTCTAATTGTTGTGCTATAAGTAAATAACTTAAACCTTTTTCTCTTAAATTATATATTTCTTCATTTATTTCTTGTTTATATGGACTTATCTGTGATGCTCTCTTTGGCTTTGGTTCTGCTATATCTACACAACTTTCCCCTTTTTCTTTTAATTGGTATCTATCTTCTTCTAAGTTAGAAATAGGTTTCATTTCTTTTTTATTTCGTGTAATATCTCCATATATATTTCTATATTCTTCTAATATACCAATTACCTCTTCATATAACAAATTATACTTTTCAGCAATCTTTTTTATCGTCCTTCTTGTATTCATATATTCATTTAATATTTCTCTTTTTATATCTTCTGATATATTTTTATTCATAATCCCACCTTATAAACATCCTAATATTTTACATTTTATCTTTCCTCTAATGAATTCATCGTTTCTAATTATATATTGTTATTTTAAGTTTTTCTTTTTTATTTATATCCAATTGTTGATACTTCATATAAATTCTCCTAACAAATTTTACAAACATAAAAATTATAGCACATTTTTATGTTGATTGCAAGAAAAAAGCATTGGTGCACTCAAACCAATGCTTTGGATATTAATTATCTACTATAGGTGTAAAGTTTCTAGAAATATGCCATTCCCATTTGCCTTTGTTCCAAATAAGAAAAAAAATATTGCTAGTATTATCTTCTTTATAGACTCCATATACTGTATATATTTCTTCTGGAAGCTTATCTTTAAAAGATTCATCTTCTGTTACAACTCTTACTTTAAATAATTCGTCTGTTACAGGTGTAAATCTGCTATAATGATACGATTCAAATCTGTCTCCGTTAAAATGGTAAAGAACGTATATTTAGTTCTCTCTTCTTTATACACTCCATATACTGTATAGATTTCTTTTGGAAGCTTATCTTTAACATATTTATCTTCTGTCACAACTCTTACTTTAAACAATTTTGTCATCTCCTTTGTTGTCTTTTTTCTATTTTGAGTGCTTTTTTACTTATGAACAGGTCAGTTGCTCATTTTTTACTTTGTTTTTCTTCTTCAGGAAAAACATTCTTACATAATTTTCTTGCTTCTGAAGGATATTTTCTTTTAAAATGTCCTTTAACTATCTTACATTCTATTGGTGGAGTTTCTTTTTGCTTAAAGCCACCAAATACAAATTCAAAACTTGGATTTGTATTTGGAATTGTACTTTTCTTTTTTGACATACTACTTATCATCCTTTGCAAAAATATTTGCAATACAACTAGCTTTCGCTAGTCATATCACATTATATATGTAATAAACTAGCGAACTAACCTCACTAATTTGAATTTTATAAAAAATTTCACTTATCTATATTATCACACTTTTATGTTAATTGTAAATTAAATTTTTTCAAAACTTTTTCTCGTAGAGCAAGAATAGCTGTCCGACAGACAGCCTTTAACAGCTTGAAAGCAGAGCTTTCAACTTGTATGACACATACCTCTTTTGTCAGTCATTTGTCTGACATTTTCTTGTTTGTATTTTTTTCTATTTTTTAAGAGTTCTCACTGGGAACTTTTGGCTGTATCCCTTGATATATCTAACATTTAAGCAAAGTGTCCCAGTGGGACACCTTGCTTAAATGTTTTAATTAGTTTTTCTTACCTGCTCCATTGGAGCATTTTCTCTGTATGTATTGATATTAGTGCATTTAAGGATATTTTAATAACTATTTCAAACTGTCCCACTGGGACAGTTTCTTTGTATCCTTTGTGGCTGTAGGTTTAAACCTTATTTTTATTTTTTAAAAAAATACGAACACTTTCTTATGTTTCAGTCGTGTTTAGTAGTGAAGGGAGATTTATGATCTATGTCAGATAAATTAAAAATTTCAAATGTTGTTTATACAAATGAACTTATAATTAATGAACTAATTGATGATTATGCAGAATTTATTGCAATTAAATTGTTTCAAGAAAGGAGAATTTTAGATGAACAAGAAAAAGAATAAAAATATTGATGTAGAAAGAATTATTAAAGAAATAAAAGAAAATTTAATTAATGGAACTGAAATGAGTTATGTGAAAAGTTTAAGCATTAATAAAAACTACAAGCAAAAAGAAATCAATAAAGTTATAAAACAAATAAAAAGACGAAAGATTAAAAATCTTATTAAAAAATTTTTCGTTGGTTAGACTTTTAAATTTTAACATTTTATAATATTTATATAAGATAAAAAAGAAAGGTGGTGAAAACAATGATAAATGCAGTAGCTTATGCTAGATTTTCAACTGATATGCAAAGAGAAGAATCTATTGAAGCACAAGTTCGTGCTATTGAAGATTACTGCAACAAAAATGGATATAATCTTATAAAAGTATTTGCTGATAGAGGTATTAGTGGTACTAAAGATAATAGACCAGAGTTTCAAAAAATGATTGATGAATGTAAACAACCAACTAATATTAGAAATTTTGATGTAGTAGTTGTTCATAAATTAGATAGATTTGCAAGAAATAGATTTGATAGTGCTATCTATAAAAAAGTTTTAAAAGAAAATAATATTAAACTATATTCTGTTTTAGAAAACTTAAATGATAGTCCAGAAAGTGTAATTCTAGAATCTGTATTAGATGGTATGTCTGAATATTATAGTTTAAATCTTGCTCGTGAAGTTCAAAAAGGAAAATGTGAAAATGCATATAAATGCAAATTTAATGGTGGTTATACTCCTCTTGGCTATGATATAGATCCACTTACTCATGAATATGTAATAAACGAAACTGAAGCAAAAACTATAAAAAAGATATTTAACCTATATATTAATGGACATAGCTTAATAGATATTACAATTTTTCTTAATCAAAATGGATATAAAACAAAAGCTGGTAATGAATTTAGAAAAAATAGTGTTTATGATATTTTAGGTAGTGAAAAATATGCTGGTTACTATGTTTACAACAAAGGTTATAAAGGTAAGAAAAGGAAAAAACGAGATGATACAATAGTTATTGAAGATGGTATTCCTGCAATTATATCAAAAGAAGATTTTAATATTGTAATGCAAAAAAGAAGAAAAAACAAAAAGCGACCAGGAAGTTTTAAAAATTCACATACCTATCTTCTATCAGGTTTACTTGTTTGTAAAAAATGTAATGGTTTTTATTATGGTAATAAAAGAACAAAACAAAAAGATAATAAAAAATATGTATATTACAAATATGTATGTCAGCATAGAGATAAATTAAATAATTGCAAAGCAGAAGAATTAAATAAACATGAAGTTGAAGATTTAGTAATAAATGAACTAAAAAATGTTCTATTAAACTCTAATAATATTGATAAAATTGTAGACAAGATTAATCAAAAATATTCTGAGTTATATAATTCAGCTAGAACTGATATAGAAGATACTGAAAAACAAATTAAAGATACTCAAAATAAAATTGATAATTTAATTAAATTGGTTTCTGATGGATTATATAATGATGATATAAAACAAAAATTAGAAGATTTAGAAAATAATAAAACAAATTTAAATGTTAGACTTAATAGATTAAAAAATATTTCTAATAATAAAACTTTAAATAAAAATGATATTTTAAAAGTTATTAATTTTGATATTGATAAATTAAATTCAAATGATAGATTAGGTATTAAAAATTTATTAAATAAATATATAAATAAAATTATAGTTGATTATCCTAATTTAGAAATACATTTTAAGTTTAGTAGTAATATTGATAATACTGTAAAACAAGCGAAAAAAAACGAACGAGATAATTCGTCCGTTTGTGTGGCTCCTCTTGCGAGAAGCATTACAAACATAAGAAAAGACCAGCAAATCTTAAATTCGCCGGTCTGTATGGCTCCCCAAGTTGGACTCGAACCAACGACCTATCGGTTACTTTACTACATTAATTTTCATTAACATTGTATAAATACAATTTGTAGTCTGGACTTTATCTTTACCTTGTCTTTCGATTTAGGTAGGTGGTGTAAAGTCTCTACACATAGCTTTCGCCTTGCTCGGTATTGTCGTGTAACTTCTGTTACTTACGAGTTTCACCGAATTAGCCACCTTCTCATCTATAGATTTCTCTATAGAGCTGCTAACATTCAACAGCCGAGCGCTCTACCAACTGAGCTATTGGGGAATATATAAAATCTGGCAATGACCTATCTTTCCAACAGGGTAACCCGTAAGTATTTTCGGCACTGACAAGCTTAACTTCTGTGTTCGGAATGGGAACAGGTGGATCCTCGTCGTAATTATCACCAGAAAATTGTAAACTTTTTTATTGTACTATTGCTAGCACGTTTTGTATTATAATATATTATTTTCTAATTTGCAATATATTATTCAAAATTTTTTTATTTTTTTAGCACACTGAAAAATATACAGATAAAGATTATTGATAATCTTGATTACACCGTTTTTTACTTAACTTTCATCGGGTCGTCGAGGACGCCGACCCCTACATGGGTCTTCCTCTATTCCC
>JAFQIK010000044.1 GCA_017397545.1 Clostridia bacterium | reverse complement strand
TTTGTTTTGTAATATAAATGTAATGTGCTTGTAATATTTTAGTTTGGATTATTTTTTATTATTTGAGAAATATCTTTGGATAACGGGCAGAGCAAGCCCTGCCCCTACATTTCTAGATGATTCTTCGATGCATTGCGGGTCGCCGAGGACGTCGACCCCTACAACCGTTACATTTGATTATATCAATATTTACATACCTGTTTTTGGTAATTTTACTACTGTATTTGTGTTTGTATTTTTTACTGTGTTTTCTGTGTATGTTTTATTAATTTCTATGTTTGGTTTTTCTTCTGTATTAATTACATTAATTGTTGATGTTTCATTTAATTCTAAGTTTACTTTGATTAGTTCTTCATATAAATTATATCCTTCTAAAGTTCTTGTTTCTTTTATATAATATCTTCCTGGCAGTAAATTGTTTATTTCTATTTTTCCGCTTTCATCTGTTGTAAGTCCAGTATGTATAACATTTTTATTTTCATCTAATAAATCGAACTCTACACCTTGTAAATAGTTTTGATTGTTTTCATCCTTTTTTACTATTACTATTTTTGTATCATTTTTGGTATAATATATTTTTTTACTTCCTGTTCCATCTTCGTATGTATATCCTGTTATTGCATAATTTTGAAGAGATGCATCTCTTGTTTTTCCATATAAAACTGGTTTTGTTGCAACTTTTCCACTTGCATTTATTGTAAAATTACCATCTTCTGTTATATTTGTAACCGGAATTAGTATTTTAAATTTTTCGCTATAATTAAATTCTGATTTTTCATTATTATTTAAGTCTGTTAATTTTATTCCTTCTACATTTACATTTGCAAGCTCTATTTTATATTCATTTACTCCTGCATTTGCCGAAATAGAAAACTCTTGTGATACATACTTATTATCCATATTATCTATTTCCCATAAACTATTGCTTTGATTTATTTTTAATTCTGATGATACTTTTACCTCATTAGAACTCCTTGCTGCATTTACTATTTGTTTTAGAGCATTTAAACATCTTTCTCCTGATTCTCCTATTGCAGAATATTCGTTTACATCTCTATTTGTAAGCATACAGTATACAGCTTGTTTTGTTGCTAAATATGCTTCTTCTTCTGTTTTACATCCTAACTGGGATATTGTTTTATATGGATATCCGTTTATTATAGCTCTCCAAACCATTACATCACTTACCAAATTACTTACATCTACAGTTTGTGAAAAACCCATTTCTACACCTGGCAACTCTCTATTTAAACAATATGCTGGATATTCTTTTCCATTATTGTTATATACTGCCATATGTGTATGAATACCCAATCCATTCCATCTTAAAAGTCCATCTGTTTTTTTATTTGCATAAATATATGCACTATCTATAGGAACTGCTGCACTACTCTTTAGTGGTATTATCCCTATAATTAATATAATTAAAATTATTGTTGTTAATATTTTTTTATTCAATTTTATTCCTCCTTTATTTCAACTGCTTGAATGCAACGTCTATTACTTGGCTGATTTTCCACACAAGTAATTAGTGTTATTTTATTTTCTTTACTTTCTTGTAAATAACTCCAGTCTGTATCTTGTATTACTATAGTTAAATTTACTTTATATTTTTTTGTACCATATTTTGTTTTGTATATTATTTCATCACCAATTTCTAAATCTTTAAGTTTTGCGAAGTAATTTATAGGATATCCTCTATTATGTGCTGCAAGTCCAACATTTCCTTCTAAAATTTTTGTGTTTTCAAAATGTCCAACATATTCTAGCATTACTTCTTGACTTGTCCCTTCTGCAATTGGTGCTATTAAACTAATCTTTGGTATTTCTATTTGCCATATATCTTTAACTATATTGCTATCCTCGGTTTCTAAATATTGCTTTGGTTTAATTTCTTCCTCTTTAATTTTATTTACTTCATTATTATCTTTAGCTAATGCAACTTCTCTATTTTCTAAATTAAAATATACACTTTGTACTTTAGTATAAGAAATTTCAAATAAACTAAAAATAAGTACTGTTAAAACAAAAGATAGAATTAAAACATTTCGACTTGTATAACTAATCAGATAAGCATCACCTCTTAATATTAAATTTTTTTACTTTGGATTTTAAAAAGAAAAAACTTTTTAAGATAAAAATATTGTTTAAATTGCTAGATTCGCAATTTAGATATTGATATTTTACTATTTTTTTCTTGTGTTGTAAAGAATTTTTCATCGACAAGAAATGACAAAATCACTGTTCAAGTCGCAAGATTGAACAGCGATTTTAAATTTTATTATATATCTATTATCTTCCATCACTTAGTACTGCTTTTCTACTTTCTCTTTTTTTACTAGCTTCTATTCTTCTTTGTTCTCTAATAAATCCAAGTCTATCTTCTAAAATTTTACGGTATATTGGATCTGTTATTTTAATTTCACTTTTGCCTGCTAAAACTAGCTGTATAAAATCTTCTTCACTTTCTCCTTCTTTTTTTGATAGTCTTAACATATTTACAAACCTTTCAAATCTATTTGAATATTCACTATTTCTCATTTTTTTATGTCCTGATATTGCAAAAGTTATATCTCTATCTCCTACAAGGAATTCAAAATTTCTTGTATATCTTTTCACATCTTGATAGTATTCGCTATTAACTATATTGTCTTTTTCTTGTTGTGCCTCTCTTAGACATTGTTCTAATATCTGTTTTATTCTCTGCAGACCTCCTTCTATTGATGGATAATTTATATATGGATATTTTTTGTTTTCCCCTTCATTTAGAGATAAATCGTTTAATAATCCTTGTAATATTGCTATGTTATCTACTCCTTCTCTCATACTTACCTCATCAACAAATTCATTTATCCCTTCTATAATTTTTTCTTTTTTCTTCTTTGTCCTTCCTTTCATATTATCACCTTCTATTTAATAATTAGTTTATATTTTATCATATTTACATAATTTTAGCAACTTTTATCCATTGTTTTTTTATAATATATATGTTATAATTTTATTTATTTAATAAAAACGAGGAAATTTTTATGAAATTAACATCAGATAGTGAAACATTAGCAGAAAAAAAAGCTTTAATTTTATATATTTTAGATAAAGTATCAAAACCAATTAGTAATGATGCTCTTTTAGAGTTAGCAGTTTCTATAGATAATATGAACTATTTTTATTTTCAACAATTTTTATTAGATTTGTTAGAAAATAATTATATTATAAATTATCCAAAAGATGGAGAATCTTTATATGAACTCACTAAAGAAGGAAAGCAAGCACTATTGCTTGTAAAAGATATTATTCCTGGCATTACAAAATTTAGAGTGGATAATAGTTTTAAAGAAACTTTAGGTGAATTTGAAAATAAAGTATCAATCACTAGTGACTTTATTCCACACAGTGAAAATGAATATAGCATAAAATGCAAAATTGTAGAAAATAACCAAACACTTTTTGAATTACAAGTTTTTGCAGGAACAAGAGAACAAGCAAAAACAATATCTGATAATTGGAATAACAATGCAGAAGAAATATATCCACAAATTTTAGAAATCTTAACAAAGAATTAAAAGAGTCAAAAATCCGCTCAGAGCAATTTCTAACTCTTTTTGTTTCTTTACTTTAATTTCTGTCTTACATATTCATAAAGCATAACCCCTGTTGCAATTGCTGCATTTAGACTTTCTGTTTTTCCGAATCATTGGTATTTTTACTTTTTTGTCTGCTATTTCTAGTACTTCTTTAGATACTCCATTTGCTTCGTTTCCTATTATTATTGCTGTTTTTTTGTATTCCATGTCGTAAATGCTTTCTTCTGTACCAAGTGATGTTGCTACTATTTTAAATTTGTGTTTTTTTATTTCTTTTAATGTGTCTACTAAATTTTCACTTTGTATAATATTTACTCTAAATATCGCTCCCATAGTAGATCGTATTACTTTTGGATTAAATACATCTCCGCTTTTTTTAGATACTATTACTTGAGTAAGTCCTACGCTGTCTATTGTTCTAAGTATTGTTCCTAAGTTTCCTGGGTCTTGTATATCATCTAAAACTACTATTAAATCTTCACTAAAATTTATATCTTTATCGCTGTTTTTCTTTTCTATTACTGCTAAAATTCCTTGTGGATTTTGAACTTCTGTTATGTTATTAAAAACTTTTTCATCTACATATACACAATTGTATTTAGCAATTTCATATAAAACTGACTGTTCTATTTCTCCATTTTTTACACAATTATCACAAACTACAATTGTATCTATATTTGCTTCTTCTTCAATTGCTTCTTTTATTAATTTAACACCTTCGATAACATATTTTCCAGTTACATCTCTGTATTTTTTCTCTTTTAACTTTCTGATTTTTTTAATGGTTTCATTATCTTTACTTGTAATTATCATAAAAATTCCTTTCTTTTATATTTGGCGGTGTGCTGTGGGATGTGTGAGGTGTGCTTTTAGGGATAGGCTCCGTAAGATTTACCTTGTTTTCACACTTCCCACCTCTCACTTCACACTTCCATCTAAATTACATTTTACCTTATATTTAAAAATTCCATAATTTCTTTTAAAACATTATTTTGATTTTCTAACTTATACGTTACATATGGTTCTTTTGCTGGTGAAAATTTTATTCTATTTTCATAAACATTTATTAATTTATCTATATCTAATATAAAGTTTTCTGGATTAAATGTAAATATTATATTATTACCTTTTTGCAAAATTTTTACTATTCCTTTTTCTTTTGCTACTTCTTTTATTTTTGCTATTTTTAAAAGATTATATACTTCTTTAGGCATCTTTCCAAATCTATCTACTATATCTTCTTCTATATTTTTTATATCTTCTTCTCTTCTACAAAGTGCTATATTTTGATATACTTCTATTTTTTGACTTCCATTTTCTATATAATCATCTGGTATATAACTAGAAACATTTATATCTATAGTAATATCTATATCTTCTTCTATTTCTATACCTTTCATTTCTTTTACTACTTCATCTAATAATTTGCAATAAGTGTCATATCCAACTTGGTCCATATGACCATGTTGCATTTCTCCAACTAAACTTCCTGCACCTCTTATTTCTAAGTCTCTCATTGCTATTTTAAATCCTGATCCAAACTCTGTAAATTCTTTTATTGCTTTTAATCTTTTTTCTGCAACCTCATTTATTAGTTTGTCTCTTTTATAGGTAATATATGCATATGCTTGTTTATCAGACCTTCCAACTCTTCCTCTTATTTGATAAAGTTGTGCAAGGCCCAGCCTATCTGCATCTTCTACAATAATAGTGTTTGCATTTGGAATATCTATTCCAGATTCTAATATTGTTGTACATAGCAAAACATTTATATCTTTATTAACAAAGTCTATCATTATATCTTCTAATTCTTTTCCAGACATTTTTCCGTGTGCAAAACCTACTTTTGCTTCTGGCACTAATTCTGAAATTTGATTTGCTTTTCTTGCAATACTTTCTGTTTTATTATACAAATAAAATACTTGGCCATCTCTTTCTAATTCTTTTGTAATTGCTTCTTTTACAACTTCATTGTCGTGTTCTAAAACATAAGTTTGAACTGGTCTTCTATTGTGTGGTGGCTCGTATAGACATGACATATCACGAATTCCTACAATAGACATATGAAGTGTTCTTGGAATTGGCGTTGCAGTCATTGTTAAAACATCTACATTTGTTTTTAATTGTTTTATTTTTTCTTTGTCTTTTACACCAAATCTGTGTTCTTCGTCTATTATTAAGAACCCTAAATTCTTAAATTCTACATCTTTACTAAGTAATCTGTGTGTTCCAATTATAATGTCAATTTCACCTAATTTTAATTTTTTAACAATTTCTTCTTGCTCCCTTTTTGTTTTAAATCTATTTAATACTTCTATTCTAATTGGATATTCTTTCATTCTATCTTTAAATGCTTCGTATTGTTGGTTTGCAAGTATTGTTGTTGGAACTAAATACGCTACTTGCTTTTGATCCATACAAGATTTAAATGCCCCTCTTATAGCGACCTCTGTTTTTCCATATCCAACATCTCCGGCAAAGTAGTCTATCCATTGGTTTTGCTTTTTCCATATCTTTCTTTATATCTTCAATTGCTCTTAGTTGGTCATCTGTTTCTTGGAATTCAAAACTGCTATCAAATTCTCTTTGCCATTCTGTGTCTTTGGAAAATGCAAACCCTTTCATTTTTTCTCTTTTTGCATATAATTCTATTAAGTCTCTTGCAACTTCTCTTAAATTAGATTTTACTTTTTGTTTTGTATTTGCCCATTCTTTGCTTCCGAAGTCTATTTACTTTTGGAGTTTTTTCTCCTACTCCTATATATTTTCTTATATTATCTAAATTATTTGTTGGAATATATAATATATCATCATCTTTATATTTTATTTTTATATAATCTTTTGTTATTCCATCTGCTTTTATAGTATTTACACCAATAAATAAACCTATTCCATTTGTTTTGTGAACCACATAATCTCCGAACTTTTAAATCTGAAAAGATTACTGTTTCACCTTGTTTAAACTCTAAACTTGTTTTTCTTTTTTTCTTTGGACTAACAAATAGTTCTTTAGCTGATATTACTAACAAATTAAAGTCATAACATTCAAAGCCAGAACTTAATTCTCCTTGTTCTATTATAACGCCTTCTAAGTCTAAACCTATTTTTTGATTTATTATATCCTTCATTTGTTTTTCGTTGTTCTTATTTCCAGTTAAAATTACTACTGTTTTTCCTTTTGATTTAGCTTGTTGTATTTCCTCAAGACATAAATCCATTGAACTACGAAAAAAGTTTACCTCCCTATAGCTAAAGCTATATCCGTTTCTTTTTGCATGCATACTTTGTTTATCTACAAATCCAATATCTTGTTTTTCTAAATATATTGTTTGTACTTGTTTTATTTCTTCTAAAAACTTAATATAATCTCTTAAATTTATAAGAGCTTCTGGTATTTCTCTTTTCTTTTCTATTAATGATTTTATAACACTATTATTATCTTTTATTATATTTTCAGACCTTGCTTTTATCTTTCCAATTTCATCTAAAAATATTAAATAGTTATCTTTTAAATAATCTATAATGGTTTCTCTATTTTGATAAAAACTATTAAAATATTTATCTATTTTGCTTAAGTACTCTCCTTGCTTTATTGCTTCTATATCTTCTTTTGTTTTTTCATCTATTCTTTTTATTATATTTTCTATTGTATCTTCTAATACAAATTCTGTTGCTGGAAAAATTGTAATACTTTTTATTTTTTCTGTTGATCTTTGTGTTTCAATATCAAATTCTCTAATTGAATCTATTTCATCTCCCCAAAGTTCAATTCTAACACCTTTTTTATAAGAAGTTGCAATATCAATTATTCCACCTCTTACACTATATTCACCTATTGTTTCTACTAAATCTCTTCTTTCATATCCTAAATCGTTAAGCTTTCTTTTTACTTCTTCTAAATTTAAATTTTCTCCTTGTGTAATCTCAAATACATTTTTGTATAAAGCTTTTTTTGCAATTATTTCTTGAGATACCGCTTCTATTGTTGTTACTACAACTTTTGCTTTTTTTGTATATATATTATTTAAACAATTTATTCTTTCATAAGAAATTTCTTTACTTTCTGCTAAATAATCATATGCTAATATTTCTCTTCTTGGAAAATATGCTATTTCTTTTGAAAAATACTGCAAATCTTTTATAAGTTTTTTTGCTTGTAATTCGTTATATGTTATTACACATATTGGTTTATCTGTATAGAAAAAAGTTGAATATGCAAAATGTACTTTTGCACTATCTGTAAGCCCTGATAACATTATAGGGCTAGTACCTAATTTTACATTACTAATGTAATCATTAAACTTTTTAAAGTTTGGTAATATTTTTAATGTTTCGTTCATAAAACTTCCTTTCTATACTTTATTTTATTTTAAAACGGCATTAATTATATCATAAATTATTAATATTTAAAAGGTATAATATTTAAGTTTTATCAGTTAAATTTGTAATATTTAAGAAACGCCTTCGAAGCGCGGGCGATTAAAATCGCCCCTACAATAACTCTATATTTTTAAATTTTTGCCTCTACTGCACGCATAAAAACGGGCGAACTCAGTTCGCCCCTACATTTTTCTCTACTATTTTCCAATATCTCCCCATATTTCTGCCATTGCATCTTTTATAGCTTGTACATCTTCATTATTTTGTTTAGCTGTACATTTTTTTGCTTGTAATAATTGGTCACTTATTTCCTTTATATTGCTTCTATTTACAATTACATCTTCACCACTAAGTGTAAATATAACAGTATGTATACCACTTTGATTATCTGCTATTTCTTCAGATAATAATATGTTATCACACAATTCTGGAGTATCTCCATATTTTAAATTCCCATTATTTTTACCATTTAATAATTTCTCTGCTTCTTGCATACATCTTTCTGGTG
Source organism: Clostridia bacterium (assembly GCA_017397545.1). Classification (GTDB taxonomy): domain Bacteria; phylum Bacillota; class Clostridia; order TANB77; family CAG-508; genus CAG-452. The sequence goes on along the minus strand of JAFQIK010000044.1, from coordinate 27,715 downwards.
TTAATATACTTTCCATTTTAGCAGTTATTCTTATTATTCCTGGCTCTTCTTTTTTATATTCTATTTTCATATTTTTCCAATCTCCCTTTTTTAATAACAATTACAATAAATATTTTACCACACGTTTACATAAGTGTCAATATTTTTTTAACTTTCCTTAAATCCTTTCCCAAAAACTTCTCTTGCATTTGTTATTACTATAAATGCATTTTTATCTATATTATTTATTATTTGCATTATTTCTCTTACTTCTCCTCTTGAAACTACACACATAAGTACATTTTTTTCTTCCTTCTTATACATTCCTTTACCATAAATTAATGTACTTCCTCTTTTTATTTTATCACTTATTTGTTTTGATATTTTTTCATATTGTGGTGATATTATATATATCATTTTAGCAAAATCTATACCTTCAAAAAATATATCTAACATCTTTCCCATTATATATATGGTAATTGTTGAATATAATCCTATTTCTAATTCCTTAAAGAAAAATACATTTAAAGTAACTATTATAATATCTAATATAACTAGTAAATTACTTATCTTTACAGTTGGTTTAAATGATTTTATTATTTGTGTTAAAAGGTCTGTCCCGACCAGTTGATGCATTTACTTTTAATATAATTGCTGTACCAATTCCTGCTATTATTCCTCCATAAATACATCCCAGAAATCTATCTGTTGTTAAAGGTTCAAACTTTTCAAAAATATTTAAAAATGCAGATAACAAAACTGTACCTACTAAGGCATTAATAAAAAAACCTTTTCCATTTTTTATTAATGCTATTATAAATAATGGAATATTTAAAATTAAAACTGTTGTTCCGAGTGGTATTCTAAATAAATAATATGTAATTGTAGCAAGACCTGAAAATCCTCCTGCTGATAATTGATTAGGAAGTAAAAATAAGCTAGTAGAAAAAGCTACAATTGCAGTTCCAACAATTATTTGTATTGCTTGTATTATTAAATATTTAAATTTTACAATTCGTCTTTTTATTTTAAAATTCATAAAACCCTCCATATTTATTATGAAGGGTTTTGGAAATTTTTATTCATCTAAAAAATCCTTATAAGTTTTTAAAATGTTAATTTCGAATTTTCCTGCTTTTATATTTTCGTTTTGTTTTACTTTTGTATCTAAATCATATATTTCTTTCAATTTATTTATATTTTCTTTTTTGTGACCTACTACATTATTTACATTTTGAGGATTTACTTCTATTTCTACTTCTTTTACTTTTACATTAATTTTTTTTATTCTTTCTAATAAGCTATCATACCAAATACTATCTTCCACTAGTTGTCCGAATGCTTCGTGGTAAGGACCTGCAACTACTTCGCTTTTTTCATTTTCAGGACTACATATTAAATCTGTGCTTTGAAGTCCCATTCTTATTACAGTAATGTTATTTCTAGTAAAAAAATAATACAATTCTTTACATCTTTCTACTGCTTGCTCTACCGTTAGCGGTTCATATTCTTGTGCAATATATTCTTTTTCTAGCTGAGTATTTTTTATTACTAAAACTGGATATAGTCTTACTATTTTTGGTTTTAATTTTGCTAAGTCCTTTGCTGTATTTAATTCATCTAATTTTGTGCTTTCTGGAAGTCCTATCATCATTTGATGACCTAGATTAAATCCATATCTTTTTATTAATTTTGAAGCATTTTTTACATCTTCGTATGTATGACCTCTCTTACATTTTTTTAATATGTAATCATTGGTTGATTGTACTCCTAATTCTACTGTTTTTACTCCATATTTTTTTAATAATTTTAATCTATCTTTATCTATATAATCTGGTCTTGTTGATACTCTTATTGAATTGATTTTTTTGTCCATTACATATTCATATGCAACTTTTAATAATTCTTCTTGTTTTTGTTTTTCTATTCCCGTAAAGCTTCCACCAAAGAATGCTACTTCTTTATAACTATCTTCCTCTTTAAAACTTTTTAAATATTCTTCTATAGTAGCTTTTACCTCTTTTGCTGTTACCTTTTTAGTTTGTCCGCTTATACTTTTCTGATTACAAAAAGTACAATCATTTGGGCATCCTAGATGTGGTACAAATATAGGTATTATATATTGTTGTTTTTGTTTCATGCTTATTCCTCCTTCAAAATGCAAAGCATTTTGTATTATTTATTAACGGGCAGACAGGGTCGTCTGCCCCTACATTTGTTTTAGCAATTCCTTCGAAGAGCGGGCGATTAAAATCGCCCCTACATTCTTATTAATTTGTTTTGCATACAGACATCGCTATCTGCCCCTAATTTTTATAATAATTCTAATTGTTTTGCAATGCTTGTCTTGCTGCTTCCATTTCTGCTGCTTTTTTAGTTCTTCCTTCTCCGCAAGCTAAACTTTTTCCATCACATTTTACTTCTACTACAAATGTTTTATCATGATCAGGTCCTTTAGAATCTAATACTATATATTCTATTTTTACATTACCCTTTACTTGAAGTTTTTCTTGTAAAACAGTTTTATAGTCTTTTTGACCTACATGAGTACTTGCTATTTCTATTGCCCCTTTTAAATTATCTACTATAAATTCTTTTGCTTTGTCCATACCAGAATCTAAATAGATAGCAGCAATTACAGCTTCTACACTATCTGCAAGTATTGCTGGTTTTCTATTTCCGTTTGCAACTTACTTCGCTTTTTCCCAAATATAGAAAATCACTAAAATTATGCTTTGTTGCAATTTTATATAAACTTTCCTCGCATACTACTGTTGCTCTAACTTTAGTCATTTCCCCTTCTTTTAGGTTTTTATAGTTTTTATATAAATACTCACTTGTTACAAATTCTAAAATACTATCTCCTAAAAATTCTAGTTTTTCATTACTTTCTATTTTTTTGTCATGTGCATATGATGTATGTGTTAACGCTATTTTCAGTAGTTCTTTATTTTTAAAAGTATATCCTATGTTTTTTTCGAAATTTTCTAAATTCATTTATTTCACCCCCCTGTAAATATGTGTTGTTTATGACAGATAAATTGTAATTTAGATGGAAGTGTGAAGTGTGAGGTGGGAAGTGTGAAATTATAGTAAATCCTACGAAGACTAGCCCTAAAAGCACACCTCACACAGCCCACATCACACCTCAAAATTACAATTCATGATTGCCAAAAAATCTCCGTCCCCATTGGCAACCCTCCAAATTTCAATCTATTTTACTAATTTCTTTATTTCTTCATATATCTTTTCTTCCACATTTTGCATAGCAACTTTACTTGCATTTTGTGCCATTTCTAATAGTTTTTCTTTATCTTTTAACATTTCATTTAATGTATTTGATAATCTCTCTGCATTTAACTCTTTGTCTAATATAATTTTTGCTGCACCTGCATTTACTAAAACTCTTGCATTATATTCTTGATGATTTTCTGTTGCAAATGGGAATGGAATAAATATTGCTGGTTTTGCTGTAATTGCAACCTCTGTTATCGTCATTGCTCCACTTCTTGATATTATTATATCAGCTAAATTCATCATTTCTTCCATATTATATATATATGGTATTATTTTTACATTTTTAATTTTATCTATATTTATTTTAAGCTCTTTTAAATTATCTTTTATCATACTATATTGTTTTGGTCCAGATGCCCATACTATTTGATAATTTGTGTTTACTTTATTTTTTATAATATCTATTAATGTAGAATTAATAGCCTTAGCTCCTTGGCTTCCTCCAAATACAAGAACTATTGGTAAGTTTTTATCAAAACCTAATTCTTTTATCATCTTTTCTTTTTGGTCTTCAGATAAATTTACTTTATTTATTTTTGTAGGAGTTCCTGTAACTACTATATTTTTAGCTTTAGCAAGTCTTTTTTTAGCATCTTCAAATCCTAATAGTACTGTATCTATCCTTCCTGATAATACCTTTGTTGCAATTCCTGGAAAAGCGTTACTTTCATGCAAAATAGTTGGAATCTTTAATTTTGTTGCTGCATATAGTACAGGTCCACAAATAAATCCTCCTGTTCCAATAACTATATCAGGCTTAAATTCTTTTACAATCTGCTTTGCTTCTCCAAATCCTTTTAATGTCTTAAACATATTTTTTATATTTTGAATACTAATTTTTCTATTTATTCCATGTGCTTCTATTGTTTTTAATTCAAATCCTGCTCTTGGAACTAAGTCGTTTTCCAACCCCCTTGTTGTACCAATAAACATTATTTTAGCATTTCTATTTTCCTTTTTTATTTTATTTGCAATTGCAATTCCTGGATTGATATGTCCTCCAGTTTGTGCCGCTGCTATGATTACCTTCATATAATTACCTCCGTAAATTGTTGTTTGTATGAAAGAATTCATTTTTAATTGTAGGGGCCGATGCCCACATCGGCCCGCATTTATTTGTTTATTTTTCGGGTCGATGTGGGCATCGACCCCTACAATGTTTGCAATATGTTCAATCACACAAATTACAATCTATATTTTCTGTGATTGCCTTGAGATATTTAGCAATACCCCTACTGCACAAAGCAGAATTATAAGCGATGTTCCTCCATAACTAAAAAATGGAAGTGCCATACCAGTTACTGGCATTGATGATGTAACAACTGCTATATTTATAATTGCTTGTAAGCCTATTAAAGATGTAATTCCAGCTGCCATTAAGCTTCCAAACATATCTGGCGCTTTCATAGCAATTATTATACCTCTCCATATAAATACTGCAAATAAAAGTATTACAGCTACACATCCTATAAATCCTAATTCCTCTGCAAGTACTGCAAATATAAAATCATTGTGTGGTTCTGATATGTATAAATATTTTTGCTTACTATCTCCGAAGTCCCACTCCAAAAAGTCCTCCTGATCCGATAGCATATAAACTTTGTATAATTTGCCATCCTGAATCTTGTGCATCTGCCCAAGGATTTAAAAAAGATGTTATTCTTGTTAATCTATATGTTCCTATACCAAAAAACTTAGCAAGTATATACATTAGTCCGATTCCTGCTCCTGCTCCTGCAGCACCAAATGATACAAAATGTGCTACTCTAGTTCCTGCAACAATCATCATTACAGCAACAACTAGAATTATTATTACAGATGCACTAAAGTGAGATTGAACTCCTAATAGTACTAAAATTGCTGGTGACAATATTAAAAAAGGTTTTATAAATCCTTTCCATATATTTCTTAAATCATCTTTCTGCTTAGTTAAATATACAGCAAAAAAAACAATCAATCCTATTTTTGTAAGCTCTGATGGCTGAAATGAAGAAACTATAGGAAGACTAATCCACCTTCTTGCTCCATTTACAGTCCTACCGAAGTCCTGGTACTAAAACTAATAATAAAACTATTATTGCTCCTGCATAAGCAATTTTATAAAATCTAGAGTATATTTTATAATCTATTTTAGATAATATAAGCATTGCAGCAATTCCAATTGCTGCACTAAAAGCTTGTTTTAAAACATATGTATAACTACTTCCTGTAGTTGCCAGTGCTGATGGCGAACTTGCTGATAATACCATAGTAATACCGCAACGCTAACAGTAATAAAACAGTTATAAATAATATAAAATCAAACGAATTATTTGTTTCTCCTCTTTTAATTGTTTTTTTAGGCATTTTATTCTCCTCTATAATTATTCTTTAATATAATATTAATTATATTTGCGGGCGACTACTAGTCGCCCCTACATTACTCTACAAATTCTAATTCTCAAATTGCAAATAATGCAATAATACATAATATTAATGTTATTATACAAAATACTGATACTACCTTATTTTCTTTCCATCCTGATAATTCAAAGTGATGATGTAAAGGTGCCATTTTTAGTAATCTCTTTCCTCCTGTCTTTTTAAAATATGCAACCTGTGCTACTACAGATAACGTTTCTAATACTGGTATAGCAGCTATAATTATTAATATTAATGGCATTTTTAAATATAATGCTATAGCAGATATTACACCTCCGTAGCAATAATGACCCTGTATCTCCCATAAATACTTTTGCAGTATTTAAATTAAATATTAAAAATCCTAAACATGCTCCAATTATAATACTACCAAAAACTATAATTTCTTTTACATCTAATATAATTGCAATTACTGTTAAAGCTGTAGTTATAATTGCAGATACTGAAGTACTTAGCCCATCTATTCCATCTGTTAAATTTACAGCATTTGTTGTTCCTAACATAACAAATATAACAAATGGTATATACAAGCTCATTGGTAATAAAACATAATTTTTAACAAAAGGTATAAATGTTTCTGTACCTAAATGTATACCCTTTGTTAAATATAATGTATATGACACAGAAATTATTAAAAGTCCTAACATTTTATATGCCGGTTTTAGTCCTTTAGTGTTTTTTAATACAAGTTTTTTAAAATCATCTATAAATCCTATAATTCCAAATCCAATAGTAATAAATAATAATGGCAATATATTTATTGCTACTTCTGGTTCTCTTGGAGCATAGTATATATATCCTCCAATTGTTCCTATAATTATTCCGAAGAGCAATTATAATTCCACCCATTGTTGGAGTACCTCTTTTTTTAAAATGTGACTTAGGACCTTCATCTCTTTCAATTTGACCTACTTTAAGCCTTCTTAAAACTGGTATTACAAATATTGATATAATTACTGTTGCTATAAATGATACAAATAATATCCTCGTTTGGAAATACAAGATTCCTTCCTCCTTCAAAATTTAATCGTAGGGGCGACTAGTAGTCGCCCGTGGGCGGACACGGAGTTCCGCCCCTACAATTTCTTTCTTCATTTGGGCAGACACAAGGCCTGCCCCTACAAATCTATTTTATTAATTTCTTAATTATTTCTCTTTCATCAAATGGATGTTTTTCTCCATTTATTTCTTGATATGTTTCATGACCTTTTCCAGCTAAAACTATAATGTCATTTTTATTTGCCATATCAATTGCATATTTTATAGCCTCTATTCTATCTACTATTGCTATATATTTTCCCTTTGTTTTTTTAGTTCCTACTTCTATTTGTTTAACTATTTCTTCTGGATTCTCTGTTCTTGGATTATCTGATGTTATAATAGTAAAATCCGCAGTATTTCCTGATATTTCTCCCATTATAGGTCTTTTACCAGAATCTCTGTCTCCTCCACATCCAAATACGCATATTACTCTTCCTCTTGTATAGTTTTTTACAGCTGATAATATGTTTTGTAGACTTTCTGGAGAATGTGCATAATCTATCATTATTGTAAGTTCTTTTTTATTTGGTACAAGTTCACTTCTTCCTGGAACTTTAACTTCTAAAAGTGCTTCTTTTATTTTTTCAGCATCCACTCCAAAAGTTCCTGCAATACTAATTGCTGCTAATGAATTATATACACTAAATCTTCCTGGTATTCCTGTTTTTACTCTTTCATTTCTTGTTCCTATTTTTACTTTGAAATCTACGCTTTGATTTGTTACTGTTATATCTTTTGCTAATAAATCTGCGCTATTATCTATTCCATAAGTTTTTATATCACAGTCTTTAACTAGTTTTTTTACTCTTGCAACTGTGTAATCATCTGAATTTATAAATCCTATTTTGCACATTCTGAAAAGTTGTAATTTAGAATTAAAATAATCTTCCATATCTGGATGTTCTTTATCACTAATATGATCTTCTGAAAAATTAGTAAATACCCCTAATTTAAAATTACAACCATCCACTCTATGAAGTTTTAAACTTTGAGAAGAAACTTCCATAACAACTGTATCAACTTTTTCTTCTACCATTTTTGCAAATAACTCTTGCAACTCTAAACTTTCAGGTGTAGTACGGCTACTTTCTCCTAAGCTTTTATTTCCTATATAATTTGCAACTGTCCCGATTAGGCCTACTTTTTGACCATGCTTTTCTAAAATTGATTTTATCATAAATGTAGTTGTTGTTTTTCCCTTTGTTCCTGTAATACCTATTAAATTAAATTTTGAAGATGGATTGTTATAAAAATTACATGCAATTTTAGCTAAAGCTTCTCTCGTATTTGGTGCTACTACAATTGTTATATCGTCTGATATATCACTTTTTTTAATACTACTTGCATCTTCTATAACTATTACTTTTGCTCCACTTTGTGTTGCTTGTTTTATATATTTATGCCCATCTGTTTCAAATCCTTTTATTGCCACAAACATATAGCCTTCTTTTACTTTTCTTGAGTCATGTGCAACTCCTACAACATCTATATCAAGGTTTCCCTTTGCTTTTAGTCCATCTATTCCATTTAATACAGCTTTTAGATTCATTATAATCTCCCCTTAAATTCATTTATACGCTTTTATTATATAATTAATTTTATATTTTGTATAGTAAAATTAATTATTTTTTTGGTTATATTTGATTTATATTTAATTTTTTGTGTTTATATAAATTGTGATTTGCATTGAAGTGTGAAGTGCGAGGTGAGAAGTGTGAAATTATGGCAACCCCTTCGAAGACTATTCCTAAAATCACACCTCACACATCCCACATCACACCTCAAAATTCTAATTTATCCTTCCTCACTTACTGCACATATATCGTAACTTTTGTACCTGTACTTACCTCAATCCCTTTTTTAGGCAACTGATCTGTTACTACTATCTCTTCTTTTTCTTCTCCTTCTATCTCCACTTCCAATCCTAATTCTTTTAAAATCTTCTTTGCTTCAGTTAAACTCATCCCTGTTACATCTGGCATTTCTACCGGGCGGACAGAGTCGTCCGCCCCTACATCATTTTTTTGCACTTCTAAATATGGTAATACTTCTCCGAAGAACCTGTGATGCTATCGGCGCTGCAACTGCCCCTCCTTGATGCCCCCCTTCTCCTGTTGGATTATATAACAAAATTAATATTACTACTTCTGGATTATTCGTATCTGCAACTCCGATAAATGAAGTTACATATTTATTTGTATTTACTCCATCTTCAGATGTTCCTGTTTTTCCTCCTATCGAGTACCCTTTAACCCCAGCATTTTTTCCAGTTCCCTCACTTACTACTGATTCCATCATACTAAGCACTTTTTTAGCTGTTTCTTCTGATATTACTTGTTCTTCTTCTTTTACCACTACATCTGTTTTCTCTCCGGTTTCACTGTCAATTACTGCTTTAACTAGTCTTGGTGTAACTTTTTTTCCATTATTAGCTATTGTCGAAACCATACTAAGCATTTGTATAGGAGTTACTTCAAATCTTTGACCAAACGATATTGTTGCAAGCTCTACTGGTCCAACTTTCTCCTCTTTTAAAAAAATACTCCCTGCTTCGCCAGGTAAATCTATTCCTGTTTTTGATAACAACCCAAATTTTTCTAAATAATTATAATAAGTTTCTACTCCTAATTTTTGACCGAAGTCCAATAAAAACTGGATTACAAGAATTCATCAACGCCTGTCTTAAACTTTGTCCTCCATGAGGTCTATAATATCTCCAACATTTTATTCTTGTTCCGGCAATATTTATTGAACCGGTACATGCAAATTCTCCTGAATTATCTGTATCAGTTATTCCCTCTTCTAAAGCAGCTGATGATGTAACTAATTTAAAAGTAGATCCTGGCTCATATGTATCAGATATTGCTTTATTTCTCCACATTTGTTGCAAAGCCTCAGATTTATCACCAGAAGATAAAGTGTCCCATACAAAACTTAAATCTTCATCATTTATCTTATACGGATTATTTAAATCGTAATTTGGATAACTTGCCATTGCTAAAATATCCCCTGTTTTAGGGTTAGCAATTAAAATATTTCCACCATCTGTACAAACATTATCAATACAAGCCTGTTTTAAATATTTTTCTGCAATAGATTGAATAGTCATATCTATAGATAGTATTAAATCGTCTCCATCAACTGCTTCTATATAATCTTCACCCTCCGTACCTAAGTCACTACCTGTTGCATCTGTTAGCTTTAATATTTTACCTGTTTTGCCTTGTAAGATATTATCATACTTAGCTTCAATTCCTTCTAATCCCTGATTATCACTTCCTGTAAATCCAATTACGTTAGAAGCAAGATTCGAATACGGATAATATCTTTTAGTATCCTCATCTATATTAATTCCTGCTGCAATATTGTTTTGTTCCATCCATATTCTTAATTTATCTGTATGCTCTTTTTCTACTTTTTTTACAATTGTTTCAATAGAACTATTTCTATTTACCTTCTTTAAAACTTTTTCATAATCTAAATTAAATATATCTGCAAGTGCTCTTGCAACTTTTTCTTTATCTTCCTTTTTTATATTTCCGGGATTTACAGTTACTGTTTCTACACTTGCACTTACCGCTAATACATTTTCACCTGTACTATCAAAAATCGTTCCTCTTCTAGGATTTATTTTTCTATTTAATGTCTGTTGCATATATGCCATTGATTGTAATTCTGACCCTTGAACAAACTCTATATATCCTATTCTTATAATTAATGCTATACAAATTATAAAGCTTATAAATAGCATACTTCTTAATTTTTTCTTGCGTCTAATATTTGTAGATTTCATAAAACACCCCTTTAAATTGTAATTTATGTGAATGATTTGTTTTAAAATATGTAGGGGCGGAATCTATTTCCGCCCGGGCAGATATTGAATCTGCCCCTACAACGTTTGCAATTAATTTACAACAACAAATTATAATTTATTCCCCAAATAAAAAACAAGATTAGTATTTATTTATTAATACTAATCTTATTTAAATATATTCGAAATTGTATTTATTATGCCTCTTATACCACTTTGTTCTTCCTCTATAATTACTTCTTCTGCTGCTGGTTCTATATAATCATTTTTAGGCAAAATCATATATATTGTTTGTTTTGAATTAAGTTTTTGCATTCCTAATTGTTCTTTAGCTTCTTGCTCTAAATTGTTTAAGTTTAATCCGTTTTCTATAGATACCTGTAATTGTGCATTTTGCTTTTGTACTTCTGCTAGCTCATCTTTTAAATTTTGTACTTTTGCAAAATTCTCATCTATTTGAGAATTTCTATAACTTATTGCAAAAAGTACTAAAAATCCTATTACAAGATACTTTATTGCTTTTCTCTTTTGTTTTTTTAATTGTTTTACTTTTGCTCTTTCTTTTTCTGGATCTATCTTTCTTATAGTTGTCTTTTTCGATTTATATGGATTTTTTACAGGTGTATATTCTGGCTCAAGTTTTCTTGGGCTAGTTTCATATTGATACTTATTAAAATTTCTTGGCAAAATATCCACCTCCTTCAAAATTCAATTGTAGGGGCGATTTTAATCGCCCGCGGGCGAACAGAGTTCGCCCCTACATTATATTCACATTTTATCTTCTCTGTGGGCGGGCACAAGACCCACCCCTACAAGTCACTATCTGTTTATAGGTAATTCATTGCAATATTCAATGTATTACGCTCTCTCAAACACCCTAAGCTTTGCACTTCTGCTTCTTGAATTACTTTCCATTTCTTCATTTGTTGGTAATATTGGTTTTTTTGTAATTATTTTTCCTAAAGTTGTTTGTCCACACACACAATATGGTAATCCTGGTGGGCATGTACATTTTCCTATAGAATCTGCATATGCTTTTTTTACTGCTCTATCTTCTAAAGAATGGAATGTAATAATACATAATCTTCCTTTTTCTTTTAAACAATCTATAGAATTTTTTGCTGTTAAATATAAAGGTTCTATTTCATTATTAACTTCTATTCTTATTGCTTGAAATGTGCGTTTTGCTGGATGACCTTGTTTTTCACTATGTGTTTTTGGAACACTTTTTTCTATAATACTTACAAGCTGAATTGTAGTTGTTATTTTTTCTTTTTTTCTATATTCACAAATATTTTTTGCAATTCTTTTAGAAAATTTTTCTTCTCCATACTCGTATATTATTCTTGCAAGTTCTTCTTCCTTATAATTGTTTACAATATACTCTGCTGTTAATTCTTGAGTTTTATCCATTCTCATATCTAAAGGGCCATCTTGCATATATGTAAATCCTCTTGTTTTTTCATCTATTTGATATGATGAAACACCTAAATCTAAAAGAATTCCATCTACTTTATTTATATTTAAATCTTCTAATATTTGTTTTATATCATCATGATTACCGTGTACAAATTTCACATTACTAAAGTTTTTTAATTTTTCCTTAGCAACAGATAAAGCATCTTCATCCCTATCTATTCCTATAAGCATTCCTCTATTTGATAATCTTTTTACTATTTCAAAACTGTGTCCTGCTCCACCGCATTGTTCCATCTACATATATACCATCTGGATTTATATTTAAATTTTCTATACATTCGTTTAATAGAACTGAAATATGATTAAATTCTATTTTCACTTTTAAACTCCTACTTATAAAATCTTTAACAATAGTACAAACAGTTGGTATTTTTTCTTTACCAACTGTCAATTCTTTTATGTATTATTTAATTTATCTTTTGTATTTTCGGGCAGAGCAAGCCCTGCCCCTACAATTTTCTTTTGTATATATGTAATTTTACTTTCGTAAATTATAGTTTCTTCATTTGCGTTAAACTCTTTTGTAATTTTATCTTTTGTTTTTATAGGGCAGAGCAAGCCCTGCCCCTACAATCTTCTTTTGTAAAATTTAATTTTTTAATCTTTTGTAATTTAAATTTTCTTTAGTGTACTTTTATTATTTTTCTTTTGTTTTTCTATATAAACTTTTGCAAGTTATATACCTAAGTTTTCCATTCTTGCTGCTATTTCATCAGCTGCTAAATTTTCTTCTTCACTGTATGCAAGCCATTTATCTTTACTCCAGATTTCTATTTTATCTAGAACGCCTATAATTACTACTTCTTTTTCAAGACCTGCAAACTCTCTTAAGTTGCTTGCTATTAAAAATCTTCCTTGTTTGTCTATTTCACACTCTGTTGCTCTTGCTAAAAAAAATCTTTTTAAAGCTCTTGCATCTTTGTTTGTAAGTGGGAACGTTCTTAATTTCTCTTCGAAGTTTTTCCATTCATTTTGCGAATATACAAATAAACAACCATCTAATCCTTGTGTTATAACAAACTTTTCGCCAATATCGTCTTTTAGCTTTGCTGGCATTATAAGTCTACCTTTTGCATCTATATTATGCTCATATTCGCCTATTAACAAATGGTTCCACCTCTTTTCTTTTTTAGAGGATTTTTATTCCACTTTCCTCCACTTCGTTCCACTTTGACCATATTTTATATGATAAATTACTAAAATGCAATAGTTTTTTAGATATTTTTTTAAGTTTTTTACATAAAAATAGAACCTATATAAAAATATATATAGGTTCTAATATTTATTATTATTTTACATTTGGGTCTTTTTTTTCTATTTCTTTAAACATTTTTGTTTTTACAGCTGCTTTTACTCGTTCAATAGCTTCTCCACTTTTAACTCTTACTTCTATATCTTTCAACCACTCTTTTCTTGTTTCAGTAGTTTGTTTAGATTTTTTTATTTCCTCCTCAAAAACTTCTTCATCTCTATTTTTAGAAAAACTTTTAAAGAAAGATTTTAATCTGCCTTCTCCTTCATGTTCTCTATTAAATTCCATTCTTTTTTTGAATTTACTCCAGAATCCCATTTTTTCAGGAATAGTTGGTAGTGATAGTGAACTAGATTGTTTGTTTGAATTAGGCTGTGTATTTATATAATTTTCTTTTCTTTTATTTAATTCCTTTATTTTATCCTTCTTATCTTTTAGTGCTGCACGATTTATAATTTTATCTATTTTAATCTTTTCTGATAAACTTGCTAATTGCTTAGAATCATCTTTATCTATATAATCTTTTACTGCAATCTCTTTAAATGTTTTGGTTTTTTTATCATAAATCTTTATTTTTTTATTTTTTAAAACTTCAAGTTTTTTTGATAAGTCATATTGTTTATTTGATTGAGCTCTTTTTACATACATATCTGGATTTTTACTTTGTATTCTTTTTAAATAATCTTTATCAGATTCTTTTTCCCCTTGCTTATACTCTTCGTCTTTGTCAGTTCTATCATTAATATCTTTCAAAACACTAATTAAATTTTTCTGTTTTTTAGCTTTTTCATCTTGTAGCTCTGATTTTTCTTCATCTGATATGTCTGGGTTTGCTAATTTCTTATCAATCTCTTCTATATCTTGCTTTAAACCAAAATATTGTTCTACTAACACTAGCATTTCATCATATGCTATTCTTTCAGTTCTTGTTTCAGATTCAAAATCCTCTAAACTTGATGCATTCTCTAATATTTCAGACTCAAGTATTCTTATATCTGCATCAATTTCCTCTACCCTTTCTTCTCTATATTCTCTATCAATATCTTCATTAGTTAATTCATCTAATATAGTTTTTATAGGCCCAACAGAAGAATTTTTACTATTCTCTAATACTTTTTTTACATTATTAAAAGACTCTATTGTGGCACTATTAAATTTATCTACATCTCCATCCTCTAATTCCTTATTTTTTGCTAATTCTGCTTCAATAGATTTTATAGCTTGGTCATAAATTGCAACTATATCATATAATACATTTTCATCACCATTTATAGAAATGCCTTCAAGATTTGTCCTTATTATTCTTGTGAAGTCTTCTGCCCCTCCCATATCCATTGCAACTGTTCCAACTCTAATTCCATTATTAATAACATAATCTTTTAATTGTTCTACAAGTGTTTCTGATATCGAAGCTAATCTTTTTAATGTATCTGATTGTGTTTTTAGTTCCATTATATTACCTCCTTCTTACTTATATAATACCTGCATCTTCTGCAGCTTGTAATATTGTTAAGTTTTTTTGTATCTCTAAGTTAACTTTTGCAAATTCTAATAATTCTTTTCTAGATAGTTTTTTTATATCTTCTTTACTTATATTAGCATTTATTTCTTCTAGTTTTTTTGTTAATAATTCTTTTTCTTTTCTTATATCCATAATAAATTTCCTCCTTACAAGAAACGTTATGTATATTATAGCATATTTTTACATTTCTCGCAACGGTTTTATGTGAATTTCTATGAATTTTAACATAATTGTCATATTTTAGTAATATTTCCCAAGCTTCTATAAGCCATTTTTTTATACCTTTCTTGCTTATCTTTTATCTTTTCTTCCAACGGAGGTAAGATTCCAAAATTAGCATTCATAGGCTGAAATCTTTTGTTAGGAGAAGATATGTATTTGGCCAAAGCTCCTATTACTGTTTCTTCTGAAAAAGCTATTAAATCTTCATTATTATAAGTATTTACAGCGTTTATACCTGCCACCAATCCTGCAGCTATAGATTCTACATATCCTTCTACACCTGTAATTTGTCCTGCAAAGAATATGTTTTTATTATTTTTAAGATTAAATGTTTCATTTAATAAAACTGGAGAATTAATATATGTATTTCTATGCATAACACCATATTTTACAAACTCAGCATCTCTTAATCCCGGGATCATAGAAAAAACTCTCTTTTGCTCTCCAAATTTTAAATTTGTTTGAAATCCTACTAAATTATATAAAGTTCCCGCTTCATTATCCTGCCTTAGTTGAACAATTGCATATGGTCTTTTTGCTGTTCTTGGATCATCAAAACCTACTGGTTTTAATGGTCCAAATCTAATAGTATCTTCTCCTCTTTTTGCCATAACTTCTATTGGCATACACCCTTCAAAAATTTCCTTTTTTTCAAATTCGTGTAAGTTTACTACTTCTGCATTTATCAGTTGATTATAAAAAGCTAAATACTCTTCCCTTGTAAATGGTAAATTTATATAGCTTTTATCACTTTCTTGATTAGATAATCTTTCTTTCCATTCTTCTATGCTCTCTTCCTTTTTCTTCTCTTGGGCATATCTATCGCCATAAAAAGCAATATTCATATCAATACTATCTTTTTCTACAATTGGAGCTGCAGCATCATAAAAATAAAGTTTATCCTCTCCAGTTAGTTTAAGAATTTGCTTTTCCATTTTTTCAGAAGTTAATGGGCCAGTCGCAATAATTGCAATTGTATCTTGTTTATCCAAATCTTTAGAAAATTCTTCTCTTATAATCTCAACATTATCTAACTTTTCTATCTCCTTAGTAACTAATTTAGAAAACTCTTCTCTATCAACAGCCAAAGCTTGTCCTGCAGGAACAGCAGTTTTATCAGCACACTTAATAAGCAAAGAATCTAATCTTCTTAATTCCTCTTTTAGCAAACCACAAGCATTTGTAATAGAATTAGATTTAAAAGAATTACTACAAACAATCTCTGCCAAATTAGAATTAGAATGAGCCGGAGAAAAAATACTTGGCTTCATTTCATACAATTTTACTTTAATACCCCTTTTAGCAATTTGATAAGCAGCTTCGCACCCAGCCAAACCTCCACCAATAACAATTATATAATCTTTCATAAAATTAACTCCTTTTTTTCTCCTTTTTTCCTTTTTCGGACGGACTAATTTTAGCCTTTTTTTCTTTTTTTAGACGGACTCTTTTTACCCTTTTTTTATTTTAACACATAAAACACTATTTTTGAACATTTTTTCCTTTTTCAGACGGACTTAATTTAGTCTTTTGCTTTTTTATTGCATAATAAACTTTTTTTACATCTACTTTTAATAACTCTGCAATTTGTACTTGCTTATATTTTTTCTCCTTTACTAAATAACTACAAAACTCGTATAAAATCTCTTTATCTATTTTAACATCTATTAAACTAATTTTCTTATCATGTAAATAATTATTCACAGCTATCATAAAATTAGCATGTTCTCTTTCTATATCCATTATTTCTATTTCTTCATCTGAAATCGAGTTTAATATAGATAAATAATTTTCTACACTATCAAATATTTTGTTAATAACTTCATTATTAACATTTCCACTTTTTTTTATAAAATTATTATAGCTAGAATATTTATATTGTTCAGGGCTATTAACAATTTTAGCTTTTACAGGATTCATATGTATGTAATTCAAACATTTTAAAAGATAATCTTTTGTATTAATATATTCACTATTAAATCTATCCCTAAAAACATATCCAACTCTTTCACTCGATTTATTATATTCTCTAGCAAATTTAGAATTCACTATTCTCATATATTGAGACATTTCGTCAATCTTATCTGTATAAATAAGAATATGAGCATGATTATCCATAATACAATATGCTAGAAGTAATATTTTAAAATTATTCTTATAGCGTAATAGTAAAGATAGATATTCTTCTTTGTCTATGTTTTTTTCAAATATATATTTTTTATTTATTCCTTGCACCATAACGTGGAAAAAGCCTTTTTCGTAGACAGACCTAGGCATTCTATTCATTTTTGTCCTCCTTATTCTTTTGGGAAAATTTATATAGATTTTAGATAAAAATAATTAAGAATTTAAAACTTTATATTATTTTAAAATATTTTTTAAAATTTTTCAATTTAAAGTTATCGACAAATTTTTACAGTGATTTATTTATGTTTAATTCAATCTAAAATAAGTCCGTCTGAAAAAAGAAAAAAGACTAAAAAGAGTCCGTCTGAAAAAAGAAAAAAACTCTAAATTTAGTCCGTCCGAAAAAAGAAACTAGTTATAAAAATAATCCATTATTCCTGTGTATATCCCCCACGCTAGTTTGTTTTGGTATTCGTCTGTTAGTAATAGTTGCTCTTCTTCTGGGTTTGATAAAAATCCACATTCTACTATTGTTGTTGGTATTTCTACATGTTTTATTATATATACATTTTCTATTTTTGATGCTACTCTTTTGTTTTCTTTTTGCATGCTTTCGTTTAGACTATTTTGTATTGCTGTTGCAAGTTTTTGTCCTTCTGCACTTTCTTGTTTATAAAATGTTTGCCAGCCCCAATACTGGCTTTGTGGTATTTTGTTTAAGTGTATTGATACAAATATGTCTGCACTTGATTCGTTTCCTATTTTTACTCTGTTATGTATGTCTGATATTTTCTTTTGTTTTAATGTTTTACTGTCTATATCGCATATCGAGTTTTCGTCTGAACGTGTTAATATTACTGTTGCTCCAGATTGTTCAAGCAAATTCTGTAATTTTAGTGCTATTTTTAAATTACTTTCTGCTTCTGTTGTTCCGTTTGCTGCTTTCTGCGCCTTCATCTGGTACCCCATGCCCAGCATCTATTACTATTACTTTATTTTCCACTGGTAATGCTACTGTTTCAATTGTTTGTATTTCTTTTTTAGAACTATTAATAACATTATATCTAGTAATTGCATATGCAAATATAAACATTGTTATTATTCCCAATGTATATAATATCTTTTTTTTAGTTACTATAATCATAAAAACACCTCATATAATATTTATATGAGGTAACTATATTATTATTCTATTTTTTAGTAATCTTCTCTTCTATCTATCGCATATGAACTTCCTATAGTTGTTTTTGATAAATGCTTTACTTGTGCTCCAACTTCTCCTATTTCCAGTGTATTAGAAAATCTTTTTTTATCAGCCACTACTACTCCTATAGAAATTGAAGTTAATGGAAATTCTTCTATTATTCCCTTTCTATTGCTTACTTCGATATATCCTCTTTCTATATCTTCATCGTTAAAATATTTTATAATTTCTCTATCAAATTCTGCTATTATGTTTTGACATATTTTGTCATAATCCACAACTTCATCTACTATTCCAACAAAATCGTCTCCTCCAATATGTCCTACAAATACATCAGTATCTTCTAAAGCATGCATATTTTTTGTAATAATCTTAGCTGTTAATTTTATTATTTCATCTCCTTTTAAGAATCCATATACATCATTATATGCTTTAAAATTGTCTAAATCAAAATATAATACTTGAAAAGTTTCCTTTCTTAAAAGTCTCTTTTTTAATTCTGTTTGTATCTGAACATTTCCAGGAAGACCTGTTAAAGGACTTACCGTTCTGTTTACTGATAATAATCTTATTATGTTTTTTATTGCATAATATATGCATTCACTAGATGCTGTACTAGGAATTATATATTCTATGCTATTTTTCATAATAGATATTTTATGTTCTTCTTCATTAGTTGATGAAATTACTAATACTGGTGTAATACTATTATCTTCGTTTTTTCTAATTGTTTTGCATAATTCTATTACATTTATATCAATTGATTGTTCATTTACTATTATTAAATCTGGTATATTTCTAAGTGCAATGTCAATATTGTTTGGATTAATATTTTTAAATCTAAATGTTTTTTCTTCTTGGAACTTTTCTCTTAGTATCATTGCTAATTCATTTTCACAATCAATAATGTATATTTCCTGAAACATTTAACTCTCCTTCTCTTTAGTTCTTTATTCTAGTATATAATTATTTTTTCCTCTATATATAGTTTCTGTGTTTTTTATACCTTCTTCCGTTTCTATAGTCTCATTACTTATTGCTTTTATAATTACTGTATTTTCTCCTTCAATTAAATTAAAATACAATTCTATTTCTTGTTTTTCAGGATCATAATCTGAAATATTTTCATCATAATTATATTTTTTTCCATTTATTTCAAACTCTATTTTTTTAAATCCCATATCATGAGTTATTGTCATATATACTTTATCTTCTCTTTTTGTTACTTTTATTATTGGATTATTTACTCCATTAAGCATTTTTTGAATAGTTTCTTCTTTTCCGTTAGAGTTTACTGCTGTAATTGTAAGTGTATTTTTTCCTCTTTTTACATCTACAATTGCTTCCAATGTATTATCTTCTTCGTTTTGTGCCTCTACTGTTGTTTCTTCTTCGTCATTCCATTTATATGTTATATATTTTATTTTATTATTTTCATCTGTCGCTATAATTTTAACTTTACCATTCCCTATTGTTTCATCTATTGTTATTATAGGTTTTTCTTCTTGTCCTTCTCTTACTAATTCTTTTACTGTTTCTGTTTCTTGACCATTTTGATCAATCACTTTTATTTTTAATGTATTTTCTCCAAATGGAATTTCTACTATCTCTTCTTGTTTTTTTCTACCATTTAATTCTTTTACTAGTACGTCTTCTTCGTCATTCCATGTATATATAATTTTACTAATTCCTACTTCTGATTCTGCAATTACTATAATTTCTTCTGCTCCTTCTTCTAGTTCCGGTAATGTTAATGTTGGTTTGCTAATTTTTATTTCTTTTTCTTTGCTATTTTTTATTATTTTATATCCATATACTCCGCCTATAGCAACTCCAAATACTAAAATTACAACAGAAAAAAATACAATGATCTTTTTTATATCATTTGAGCTGTTCTTATTAATATTTTTATTAGTGTTTTTCTTTTTACTATTATCATTATCTGTTAATAATATTTGATTCATTTTCATTATCCTCTCTATTAAATTAAATTATATCATAACAATTTTGTATTTGTAAATAAAAAGATTAGAAGTTTTTATCCTTCTAATCTTTTTTTATTTAATATGTTAATACATATTTTTTTACTAAATACATTCCACTAGCAAGTAATGTTAGCATTGCTGTAATAAACAGTATGTATGAAGCTCCTTTACCTGTTTTTATTGATAAAATTACTAATGCAAAATCATCATCATCTTCTTGTTCTTTTTCGTAAGGATCTTCTTTATTGCCTGGTGTAGAATCTATATCCTCTGAATGATTTTCATTATAATCTTCTACTATTTCTGCAATATTTGTTTTTACTCCTAAATTATTTTTATCATTTTTCCAAGTAAATATTATTTCTACTTCTGCACTTTCCCCTGGTTGTAATAATTTTGTTTCTAAGGCTCTTGTTGCTACTTTATTGTCTCCTACCTTTACCCATCCAAATGCTTTATTATCTTCTGCTTTAAATTCTAATCCTTCTGGGATAAAGTCTGTTATTTCTGTTGCATATCCTGCTATTTCTCCTTCGTTAGTTATTCTTATTTTATATACAAATTTTACTGTAGTTTTATTTAATTTTTTTCTATCTAACTCTACTTTTGCTATTGGTTCTGTTTCATCATTTCCTCTTATTCCTGTTGTCTCTGTTTTTCCTGTATTTGGTTTAAATCCTGTTTCTGTTGTAGTAGTTTTTCCATCTACTGTTACTATTGTTTTTGTTACCCATTTTAATAAACTTAAATCAAAATATTTTACATATATATACTCTTTATCTTGATCATCTTCGTCT
The DNA here is from genome assembly GCA_017397545.1 of Clostridia bacterium. Classification (GTDB taxonomy): domain Bacteria; phylum Bacillota; class Clostridia; order TANB77; family CAG-508; genus CAG-452. The sequence continues at coordinate 6,578 of JAFQIK010000044.1, read as the reverse complement.
TCATTCCATTCATCTGGAATAGAATCTTCATCATCGTCACTATCTTCTGATATTTGAGCACTATTTACTATTATTCTATCTGATGTGTTTGGCTCTGTTACTTTAAACGCTACTTTTACATCTTTGTAATCTGGGTTTAATGGTTGTTCAGTAGTTATTGCTTTACTACTATCAAATGGATCTAGTAAATTTTCTTCTTTATTTTTTGCTTCTGATAAATAATCTGTTGTTATCTTTACTGCTTCTTTCACATTCTCTGTAACTTTTCCATCTTTATCTATCATTACCCAATTGTATTGTTTATTTGTATCATGTTCTGGTAAATATTCTAATCCCTCTGGAATATCGTCTGTTATTTCTTCTGCATATCCTGCAATAGTTCCTTCGTTGTAGACTCTTATTGTATATGTTACTACATCATTAGTTGCTACATATACTGGATCTTTACTATGTTCATATACTATATTTCCATCTTCGCCCATTTTTAGCACTGGTATTCTTGATGTTACATCTTCGGTTTTTTCATTTGTTTCAATACCTGTTATAAATTTACGTAGTGCTAAATCAAAATATTTTAATTGTAATGGTTCAAAATCGTCATCATCTTGTTCACCTGGTGTATAACCATCTATTTCTGCTCCTGGAGTATGATTTTGATCTTCATAAACATTGTTTGGTTCAGAATCTCTGTCATCTCCTATATTTATTATTTTGTTTCCTTCTAAATCTTCTGCAGCTGTTATTTCTGCTACATTTTTTAGAATTCCTTGGTATGTATTTTCTTTTAATACTATGCATGTTATTTCAAGCTCTTGATAGAACAATCCATCTGTTTCACTATTTGTACTTTGTTGCCATAAATCTTCATCTGCTACTTCTGAACCATAACCTTTTATTAAATCAGTAGCTTTAATTTCTGTTTCTCCTATTTTTCCTCCCGCTGTTATAGGAAGTATATTTCTAGTACCATCTTCGTTTTTACTTCCTTGTATAACTTGTATAGTACTTAAATCTACATTTTCTCCGAATACTGTTGCATATGCATCCTTTTTCAATACAGTATCTTCGCTTTCATATATTCCATCTGTTCCATACAATGGATTTGTATCTAATCCTTCTGATAAGAACCATTCTGAATTAATATCACCAGTTGCTGTATACAAGAATCCTAAACCTTCTGGCAGATAATCTGTTACTTTTGTTGCATATCCATCCCTTTTACCTTCATTATATATCTTTATTTTATAAGTAACAATATCACCTTTTTTTACAGTTAGAGGTTCTTTTGAATGTTTATATGTTGCTGTAGTAATTTCTTTACCTGTATTTTCATCTATTGTATTTAATTTGCTTGTATCTATTTGTGGTACTCTTGATGTTTCTGGCTCCACTCCGTTTATTGCTGATATATATTTCCTTAAAGCCAAGTCAAATTCTTTTCCTTTTATAATAATTTTCTCAAAATCGTCATCATCCTCTATACCTGCATAATGGTATTCAGAATCTGTTAATACATTTTTATTATTTTCATTTCCTTTATATCCAGGCAAGTCTTTTATTAAATCTTCTGCTGTTGGAACTGTAAAATTGTCTTCTGCTGAATCTCTGTCTTTTACATTAGCATTTATTGGTCCATATGTCATTGTTGCAATATTAGTTAATATTTTATCTTTATTTGAATCTGCTACTGTTACTTTAAATTTTACATCTATAAATTTGCTATCTAAATTTTCTCCATCAAACGCTTCTAATTCAAATAAGTTATCTCCTGATATTGGAAGTATTATTATTTTATTTCCTTCTATTTTGTATGCATATTCTTTTGCTACTAATTCTTCTTCAGTATAATTTTCTTTATATTCTATAAAGTTTATATTTGATTCTTTATCAAATATTAACCCTTCTGGTAAATAATCTATAATTGAAGATACATATCCATCTATGTCTCCTTCATTATACACTTTAAATTTATATGTAATAATATCATTTACTTGTACTTCTACTGGATCTTTTCTATGTTCATACTCAGCTGTTTTTTCTTCTCCAATTACTAGTTTTGTTACATCTATATTATTAGAAGCTCTTTCATTTGGTATTACCACATTTTGACCATTTCTTTCAACATTAATTATATATTTTCTTAAAGCCAAATCAAATTCTTTTCCTGGTAACACTAAATCTTCATAATCATCATCATCTTCTTTATATGTACTATTATCTGTTGGAGGATTATAGTCATCTCTTCCTGGGTCTCCTGGAACAGAATCTCTATCATCTCCTGTATCTTCAGTTATTGCTGCTATATTTCTTAAATTTTGAGCTTGACCTGTTACATTTGCTATTACTTCACATTCAATTTGTAAATCTGCATAATATAATCCGCCATTACCTGTAGTTGCTCTTTGCCATCCTAACTCTTCTGTTGTTTTGCTCTCATCAAAAGCTTTTATTGTTTTATCTTTTAAATAGTCTGTTACTATTGTTTTTCCATCATTTGATGGATTTGTCCATCCATATGAAGCATTTATTGTACTTTCAGATACTGGAACAAATTTTAAGCCTTCTGGCAAATAATCTGTAACACTTGTTGCAGTTCCATCTACTTCACCTTCATTATATACTCTTATTGTATATATTACTTTATCACCAAGTTCTACTGATAAAGGATTTTTTGGATGTGTATATGTTGCTGTATATTCTGTAGTTCCATCTCTATTTGTAATTCCATTTATTAATGTATTTGTATTTATTTCAGGAACTCTGCTTTCAATTTTTATCTCATTATCTCCGCGTTTTATATAAGTTATAAATTTGCGAAGACTTAAATCAAATTCTTTTGGAAGTATCGTAGTTATTTCATCACTATCAGCTATTTTTTCTTTAGTTATTTCTACAACTGGTTGATCCGCATTTTCTCTAATTAAAAATGTTGCTTTTGATAATGTATATGAAGAAGATATTTTTAATGTTACATTACTTAAATCATATTTCTCTTCTTCTGCCATTGGACTATCAAAAGTCCACCCTTTAGTAAACATTTGCTTTACTCTAACATAATAATTTATTCCTTTTTCAAGAGTTTGTACTTTATTATTGTTAGAATCGTAAAATTCAACTACTTCATACACTTTGTCTTCAGCAAATTCATAATATTGATCTATTGGTTTTCCATTTGCATCATACACTATAATATCTGTTACATCTAATTTTTGTTCTCCTACACGTTCTCCTGTATCAGACTTTATACTAAATGGTCCTATTTCATAATAATATCCTTCTGGAGTAATTATATTAGGTTTTGTTTCTTCATAATCAACTTTTTCTATTTCTAATTTTAAACTTTGATCGAATTTGTTTTCTTTTACAGTTTTAGTTCTTTCTCCTGTTTCTACATTTATTGTATATGATGATGCATTATTTCTTGCTCCATCTATAAGGTACTGATATAACATATTTAAATTATTTAATCTATATCCATCAAAATTGTTATTATCATTTATGCTTAGTAAACCTGCAGGAGTTCTTGTTGATTGTGATACTGTAGGCTTTGTTCCTGCTATTTGTTCATCATAATTTGCATAATACCAAATAGCTAATTGTTGTATTACTTCTATATCATCTTTTGTAATATCTATTTGTTGATTTACAGGAACACCTGCTTTATCTAACAACTCTTTTTTATATTCATCCTCGCTATAATTTGTGTCATCTACTGGTAAATATGCTTCATCTAAAATCCATAATATAGAATTGTAAATATTTGCAGTATTCTCTGTTCCATCAATGGTTCTATCAAGATTTATTCCATAATATTCTTGATACTTTTGTATCACATTTTTAGCGTCTTTGTGCATTTCTCCAAGTTCATTATATGTAATAGGAGTTTTTGATACATCAGTTGTATCATCTGCACCAAATCCAACTCCTCCTCTTAAACAGTAAAGAGCTTTAGTATACAACATTTCATTGCTTTGATTTTTATCTACACTATCATATATTTTAACAATTGTATAAAGAATATTGTCTGGCACTCTATATTGATACTTTGAATTAGTAAATGGTCTTACTAATTCAGCACCTAAATTTCTTTCTGCTGCATATGATTTACTTAAAAATGCTCCCCCTAAAATTAATATTAACGTAATTAATAAAACTCTAATTTTTTTCATATTTACCATCCCTTTTTAGTTAGTTTTATACTTATATTTATTATATACATTTTTTTGATTAAATCAATAGGTCTATTCTTATGTTAAAGTAAGCTTGTAAAAAACATCTAAAATGCTTTTACGGAAACACATTCGATAGTTTTTTTCTTTTCTAAATTTATAAATATGACATTTTTATGACATTTTTAATAATATTTAAGAATTATATAGTTTGATTGTCCAAAGCTGTAATTCCCGTATGTATAAAAGTTTTTAAATAAAAATTTATTACTAACAAAATAAACAATCGTACATAATAATTATACACTAATTTTTCAGTATTTTCAACTTATTATGTAAAATTTTGTTTGTGAAAAAGATTTAAAAATTTATTGACTTTTTAAATAAATTTTGGTATTATAGTAATGCTTTATTTTTTGCGGGAATAGCTCAGTTGATAGAGCGATGCCTTGCCAAGGCATAGGTCGCGGGTTTGAGCCCCGTTTCCCGCTCCAATGCGGACGACCAATGGTCGCCCCTACAAAGTTATTTTATTATTCATATTTCTTTACTTGCTTGAATATAATAAAATATAATTAATTTAAATATTCGGCGTTGTAGCCAAGTGGTAAGGCACGAGTCTGCAAAACTCTGATTCGGCGGTTCGAATCCGCCCAACGCCTCCAATAAAAAAGCACTCTGTAAAGAGTGTTTTTTTATTGGAGCTGATTTTTAGATGGAAGGATTCGAAAAGGAGGATTAGAAAACAGTCCAGTGGACTGTTTTCCCGACGCGGCTTGCCGAATCCGCCCGTCCCTACTAAATTATACATCCTAAACATTCAAATATATAATCCTTAATCTTTTTTCTTTCTACTTCCTCATTAATTACTATATTTGCATTTATTAATTCTTTTTCTCCTATATTTAATGTAAGCTTAGCTATTTTGGCGTTTTTTAATACTGGTGCTTCAAAATTATTTTGAATATTTTCTATTTGTATTTTTATATCTTTAATATTATCTTTTTTTACTGAATAAATTTTGTAATTATAATTCTCTAATTCTATTTCTATATTACTGTATTTACCTTTATATATGTTTATTCTATTTTTATTAATATTTTTCCAATTACTAAATTCTTTGTTTATTAGTTCCTCTAAATTTACTAACTCATAATTTGAATATATGTATTCAATTATATTTATTGAATCTCTTGTTCTTATTTTTTTTGTATCTGCCCCCAACACAACAGCAATTATATTAAAACCATTTCTTTCAACAGAAGTTACTAAACATCTACCAGCACCGTTAGTAAAACCTGTTTTTACTCCATTTACTCCATTTAAATACCCTAATAACTCATTTGTATTAGTTATTGTTTTGTTATTTCCATTTATAGTTACATTGTATGTTTTTGTTTTTACAACTTCTTTTATTTTTTCTATATCTAATGCATAATCTGCAATTAATGCAAGTTCATAAGCTGTAGTATAATGTTCTTTTTCATCTAATCCATGAGGAGTTATAAAATGACTGTTTTTCAAACCAAGCTCCAATGCTTTTTTATTCATTAAATTTGCAAATTCTTCTACACTTCCCGCAACGCTTACGGCTATTTGAATTGCAGCATCATTTCCGTGAGCATAACATTAATCCATATAACAAATCATTTAATTCTATTTTGTCTCCTGTTTTTAAACCTAACCTTGATCCCCCTATACTTGCAGCTTGTTTACAAACTTCTATTTCTGAATTTAATAATAAATTGTTTTTTTCCATATTTTCTAATAAAACAATAGCTGTCATTATTTTTGTTGTAGATGCCATAGGCACTCTTATATTTTCACTTTTCCCATAAATTATCTCTTTAGAAGTTCTGTCCAATACTGCTATATATCTAGAATTTAAAACTGGTTCATCTGTAGAATTAGTAGAAGTGATGGAAATTTCTTCCTGCAACCAAATATAATCTGTTTCCTCTTCTACTTCATATGCATAAATAACATTAGTAAAGATTAATGTAAATAGTACTACAATAATTGAAAATAGTTCTATTATTTTTTTAAATTGTTGCATAAAATCACCTTGTTAAATTCTATTAAAAAAATTCATTATTATTACATTAAAAATGCATAATTTATTTTTGAATTTAAACTTTGAATTTAAAATTTTAGATTTGAAATATCTCTAGAATGATGAATTATATGTAAGATATAAATTTTTTCTGAATTAAACCTATATAGAATCTTATACGATTTGTATATAATTTGTCGTATACTTCGCTTTTCAATAGCAGCCTCGCGTGAAACGCGAGGTTTTGCTTTGACCCTATAAGGGTCTATTGCCAGCGGCCCCTCAAAGGGCACGCTGTTCCGCCAACTGCTCACAACTCTCTAGCGACCCTTAAAAGGGTCCTCGAATTCTTTTAC
>JAFQIK010000043.1 GCA_017397545.1 Clostridia bacterium | reverse complement strand
CATTATTTGTTACAATAGTCTCAAACATAAATAACTCCTTTCAAAAAATGTTAATTCGCAATCAACATTTTCGGATTTATTTATGTTTTCTTTTTATGCCTAAAAGAACATAAATCTGCAAACTAAAATTTTACACTAACCACATCACAAAAAGGAATCACCCTAATTGCCTTAATAATCACAATCATAGTTATGCTAATACTAGTAGGAGTAACAATAAATGTTGCCCTAAATGGAGGATTATTTGAAAAGGCAAAAATAGCAAAGGAAGGAACAGAAAAACAAGCCATATATGATCAAATAGTAGCAGCAATGACTATAACAGATAATGGGAAGATAGACCCATTAAGCACATACAATGCAGTAGAAAAAGTATTAGTAGCACAAGGAAAAACAGTAACAAAAACAGAAGAAACTGATAGTGAAATAGTATTTTCTGTTGATGGATACACATATACAATAACAGAAAATAAGATAACAGAAGGAGAAACAGATGAATTAGGAGAATACTATTTAAATCTTTTAAATGTAGCTTACGGATTGGTTAAAGCAACATCTGAAGAACGTAATGCAGCTCGAGATGAACTTTGTGAATTAGATGATGCACTTTTATTTGAAAATGAAGCTGAAAAATGTTGTATTATTGGCAAGTATTATTATTACTGTTTAATGAGTAATCCTGTAATAATTTTACTAGATGAAAATAGTAATGAATATAAAAAATATAATTCTATAGTTAATGAGAGTTTAGAGTTAGTAGAAAGAGTAAATGAATTACTTATAGGATATACTTATACTGAAGATAATTGGTCTCTAGAAGAACTTGCAACAGATATCGAAAATAATATAGAAAATAATATAGAAAGAAACGTAGATGTTAATGCTAAATGGTGGAATGAATTGTATTTAGATATAAAATCTTCTATTGATGAAACTATTGTTTTTGATTTTGGTATTAGCTCATCAAAACAAAACTCTACATATATAGTAGAAAGTATATCTTATTATGCTGGTATTGGTTTCTAGTAAATAAATAGAAATATTTAGGGACGGGTGTAAAAATTGCAAAATGTAATTTTTACGCCCGTGTTACTGTTCAGACCTAAATTTAAAATATAGAGTTTTGTAGGGGCGATTTTTAATCGCCCGCTCTTCGAAGAAATTGCTCAAAAAATCCCAATTGTTATATTTCAACTGGGATTTTTTCATATATATTATATATTTCTTTGTAAAAATTTCTGCCTTGTTTCTTTAATGTTCCTATTATACTTTTTATATTTAAATATATTTTTATTCCTTCCATGCTATTAGTAGGAGTAACAATAAATGTTGCTCTAAATGGAGGAGTGTTTGATAAGGCAGAAACAGCAGTAAAACAAACACAATTAGAAGTAGAAAAGGAAGAATTATTATTAGCAATAGTAGCAGCAATAGGAAATGACGGAAAAGTAAAAACAGAAAATATAATATTACCAACAAATTGGGAAGGAACATGGACAGAAACAGAAGGAACATATACAAGCCCAAAAGGAAATACATTTACAGTAACTAAAGATGGAAAAATAATAGAAGGTGGAACTGGTTCTGGAGGAGAAAATGAAGAACCATCAGAAAAAGAATATACATTTACTTTAAATGAATTAAAACAAGGTGGATACACTTTCTTAGATGATGACTATACTGGAATAATATTTGATGCAGGCTATTTATGGGATAGTGTCATAGAAGAAGATTTATCAAGCGTTGAAAATTATATATTAAATCAAGAGTACGAGGTTTTGTTTTCGATAGAATCTACTGATGGAATTTTTACGGATTATTATAGTTCTACTGCTAGTGCTACCGCAAATATGGGTGACTACTTGCTTTTGACTTATATTAATCGCGATGCTACTAATGAATTCGTATTTGGGGTAGGAATTTATGATTCTGAGCGTGAAGGAAATAAAGTTCATAAGCTTATAGTAGAAAGCAATCCTGTAGAAGGGCAAATGACTGTAGAAGAATTTTTAGATGAATATGGAGATGTTGAATTTAGATTTCTAGATACTTCTTCACTAAAGGAGCAATTTGAGGAATAAAATTAGGGACGGGTCTGAAAATTATAAAATGTAATTTTCAGACCCGTCCCTAATTTTTTACATACTTAAATTATTTCCAAATCTTTTTATTTTTTGTGTTGTAGTTTTTTCTAAAGGTTCTTTTACTATTTTAAAATTCTTAATATGTTTGTAATTAGGCAATTTTTTATTAACTTCAGATATAACATTTTTAATTTCTTTATTTATATCATCATCTGTTATATTTTCTTTATTTAAATATTCTTTAAAATATTCTAAATTAGGAAGAATTTTTGCATTTACATATGTTTCTCTATCGTTTTCGTAATTAACACCAATAACTATACATTCTGTAATTAATGGGTTTTCATTTAAGTAATATTCAATTTCTTCTGGATAAATATTTTTCCCATTTTGTGTTACTATAACACTTTTACATCTACCAGTAATATATAAGAAACCATCATCATCAATATATCCTAAATCTCCGGTATAAAACCAACCTTTTTTAAATACGTTATCAGTAGCTTCTGGGTCATTATAATAACCAAGCATTACATTTGGACCTTTTACAATAATTTCACCATTGCCTTGGGCATCTGGATTATTAATTTTATATTCTACATTTGGTATCGGAAGCCCAACTGAATCGGCCTTATAAAAGAAATCGTTATTACCTGAAACTAATGGAGAACATTCTGTTAAACCATAGCCTTGTAATGCTTTAAAACCAAATTTATAAAAAGATTCTATTATATTTGGATTAATTGCAGCAGCACCTACTATAAAAGTTTTAATATTTCCACCTAGAGATTTTTTTATTTTATTCTTAACAATAACTCTTAAGAAACCAGGCATAGCATCCATAAAATGTTTATCAGTATTAAAATATTTTGATGGTAAAGACTTTTGAAGAGTTTTAACAATCTTTTTATGAACATTTTCTAATAATAAAGGAACACATATTACAAAAGATGGTTTATATTCATTTATATTTTTATTAATATATCTTAATCCATCACAATATGTAATAGTACCACCACCATATAATACTAAAACATGACCTAAAGTACATTCATATGTATGGTGAACTGGCAGAATAGATAAAACTACAGTAGATTTATCTACTTTTACAATTTGTGCAATAGACATAACATTAGAACAAATATTTTTATGAGAAAGACAAATTCCTTTTGCATTTCCCGTTGTTCCTGAAGTAAATAATAAAATATGCATATCATCAGGATTTATTTCTATATCACTAAAAGATGTGTTACCATTTTGAACTTTTTCTAAACCTTTTTCAATCAATTCATTGAACTTAAGTGCATTATTATTAATAGGTTTATTATCTATATTAATAAATACAACTTCATTATTCAACTTATCTTTGTTATCTATAATATTTTTAATGTATTTTTCATTACCTATAACAGCTTTTGCATCAGAAATATTTATAAAATTTATAACATCATCTACGTGAAGTTCTTTATCTATTGGAACAACCGTACCTACAATAGAAGATGCAAAGTACGAAGTAATCCAAGAATATCCGTTTTTTCCGATAATAGCTATTGGCTTATTATTTAAACCCAAATCAATTAAAGAAGTTCCTAGAGCTTCTACATTATCTTTAAATTCTGTATATTTAACACCATATATTTTACCAACTTTATCCTTTAGTTTAAAAGCAATTCTATTTTTATACCTTTTTGCAGATTGATAAAGCAAGTCTTTTAAATCTAAAACAGCATGTACTTTAAAGTACTTTGTTTTTAAAACATCTTCTTTTCTTTCCATATTTTACCTCCAACTTGTTATAATAATATAGCATAAATGCAAAATAATCAAGTATTAAATTATATTGTAGGGGCGAGATTCTACCCTTGCCCGTGAATAGTGAAGAATTAATAGTGAATAATACAAAATTTGCAAAGCAAATTTTGATGTAGGGGCGACTACTAGTCGCCCGCTCTACAAAGGTTAGACCATATATGTGTAAAATAAAGTGGAATTATTTTTTAGGGAACGGGTCGACCAAGGCTGACCCCTACAAATGTTCTATATATTTGAAGACAAGTTATCCGTAACAAAATCCACCAAAAAAATATCAAAAAAAGCTTGACACTACTATTGAATCTATTGTATAATATGATTTGCGTGTAGATTTGCGATGAAGCAAAATGTGGCTACATTCTTACATTCCGTAAGAAATGGAGGGAACTTTTGTGGAGTATGTCTTGGCTAAGACCGGGCGGATAAGTTTAAGAAAGCACACTTGTCCTAAGGAACTACTATGTAACTTAGGCTAAAAAAATGTTTAAAAAAGAAACACCAGGGTGCGTTAAAAACTTTTCCTAAAGGCAATAATTTTTAAGGAGGTATTTAAAAAAATGGCAACAACAGAGGAAAAGAAAACAGAAAAAGTAGCAAAAAAAGCTACAACAAAGAAAACTGAAACAAAATCAGTTAAAAAAGAAAAAACAGAGAAAGTTACTAAAATGACTGTTCAAAGTGAAAAAATCAGAATAAGACTAAAAGCTTATGACAATGTTGTTTTAGATCAGTCTGCTGAAAAAATAGTAGATACTGCTAAAAGAACAGGTGCAAAAGTTTCTGGACCTATTCCACTACCAACAAAAAAAGAAATAGTAACAATCTTACGTTCTCCACACAAACATAAAGATTCAAGAGAACAATTTGAAATGAGAACTCACAAAAGAGTTATAGATATTCTATATCCAACACAAACAACAATAGATAGCTTAATGAAATTAGACTTGCCAGCAGGTGTAGATGTAGAAATGAAACTTTAATAAATTATAAAAATTATAAAAATAAAAATTTGTAAATAATGCAATACAACAAACCAAGCTAACAACTAAAAAATAATCAAAAGCGAGTATTGCTAGGAAAACGAGCAAGAAATCCGGAGGTGTACAAAAGTACATTGAGGAATTTCGAAGCGAAGTTTGACACCGCAAGACGAAGGTTTTCATTATTTTTGGAAGTAAGCCTATAGTTAAGGAGGAATATAATGAAAAAAGCAATTTTAGGAAAAAAACTTGGAATGACACAAATATTTGATGAAACAGGAAAAGTTATTCCAGTTACAGCAATAGAAGCTGGACCATGTACAGTAGTACAAGTTAAAACAGTAGATAGCGATGGTTACCAAGCTGTTAAATTAGGATTTGGAGATGTTAAAGAAAGCAAATTAACAAAACCAAAAAAAGGTGAATTTAAAAAAGCAAATGTTACACCTAAAAAACATTTAAGAGAATTTAGATTAGAAGAAATTACTTGTAATGTAGGTGACGAAATAAAAGCTGATGTATTTGCTCAAGGAGAAAAAGTAGATATAACAGGAACAACTAAAGGTAAAGGATTCCAAGGTGTTATTAAACGTCACGGACAATCTAGAGGACCTATGGGACATGGTTCTATGTACCACAGAAGACCAGGTTCAATGGGATCTACATCAACACCAGGTAGAGTATTTAAAGGTAAAAATCTTCCAGGACATATGGGAATGGAAACAGTTACAATACAAAATCTAGAAGTTGTAAGAGTAGATTTAGATAAAAATGTTATTTTAGTAAAAGGTAGCGTTCCAGGAAACAAAGGAGCAATACTAAAAATAAGAAATTCAGTTAAATCTAAATAAATATATGAGAGGAGAAAAAGAAAATGCCTAAAATAGATGTATACAATGTAGAAGGTAAAAAAGTTAGCGACATAGAATTAAATGATTCAGTTTTTGGTATTGAACCAAACGAAAAAATAGTTCATATAGCATTAGTTAATTACTTAGCTAACCAAAGACAAGGAACAGCTAACACAAAAACAAGAGCAGAAGTTTCTGGTGGTGGAAGAAAACCATGGAGACAAAAAGGAACAGGTAGAGCAAGACAAGGAAGTATAAGATCACCACAATGGTTTAAAGGTGGTATAGCATTAGGACCAAAACCAAGAGATTATAGATATACAATAAATAAAAAAGAAAGACAATTAGCTATAAAATCAGTATTAAGTTCTAAAGTATTAGAAAACAATTTAGTAATAGTAGACAAATTTGATTTTAGTGAAATAAAAACAAAAAATATGGTAAGTGCATTATCAAACTTAAAAGTAGAAGGAAAAACATTAATAGTTTTACCAGAAAAAAATGAAAATGTACAAAAATCAGCAAGAAACATAGAAGGAACAAAAACAAGTTTAGTAAACACAATAAACGTATATGATTTATTAAAATATAATAAATTAGTTCTTACAGTAGATGCTGTTAAAAGTTTAGAGGAGGTGTATGCTTAATCATGAGACCAGAAGAAATAATAGTAAAACCTATAATTACAGAAAAATCTAGTACAGCTGTAGCAGAAGGAAAGTATACATTCAAAGTAGCAAAAAAAGCTACAAAAGTTGAAATAGCAAATGCTGTTGAAACTCTATTTGACGTTAAAGTATTAAGTGTAAATACAATGACAGTTAAAGGAAAAGAAAAAAGAGTTGGAGCCAACAGTGGTAAAAGACCAGATTGGAAAAAAGCAATCGTAACAATCGATACAAACCCAAGTGAAACATCTTACTTAAGCAAAGGTGGAAAAGAAGTTAAAGTAGACAAAAAATACAAAGACTCAATCGACATGGGAATGTAATTAAAAAAATTATCCAGAAAAAACTGGGATAAAAAATAAATATCTGCTATGTGGAGCAGGAAAAATTCCACAAATATTATTTTAGAGAAGAGAATTTAGCAAAAACGAGTAGTACTAGGAAAGCGAAAGAAAAAAACGCAGATAGTACAAAGGTACATCGAGTATTTTTTCTTGAAGCTTGACAACGTAATACGAAGTTTTTCATAAATTCGAGAAAGGAAAGAGAAAAATGGGGATAAAACACTTCAAAGCATACACACCATCAAGAAGAAACATGACAGTTTCTGATTTTGATGAAATTACAAAAAAATCACCAGAAAAATCTTTACTTGCAAAAAAGAAGAAAAATGCAGGTAGAAATTCATATGGTAGAATAACAGTTAGACACCAAGGTGGTGGAAACAGACAAAAATATAGAATAATTGATTTTAAACGTAAAAAAGATGATATGACAGCTACAGTAATAGGAATAGAATATGATCCTAACCGTACAAGTAATATCGCATTAATAAAATATGAAGATGGAACTTTAAACTACATATTAGCACCAGTTGGATTAAAAGATGGTGATACAGTAGTTTCAGGACCAAATTCTGATATAAAAGTTGGGAATTGTCTTCCAATAGAAAATATACCAGTAGGTACTATGATTCATAATATAGAATTAAATCCAGGTCAAGGTGGAAAATTAGTTAGAACAGCTGGTGGAGAAGCACAACTTATGGCAAAAGAAGGAACATATGCACATATAAGACTTCCATCTGGAGAAATGAGATTAGTATTAGCAAGATGTAGAGCAACAATAGGAACAATAGGAAATGCTGATCATAGCAATATCAAAATAGGTAAAGCAGGAAGAACAAGACATATGGGTATAAGACCAACAGTTAGAGGTTCTGTAATGAACCCAGTAGATCACCCTCATGGTGGTGGTGAAGGTAGAGCACCAGTAGGACACGCGGGTCCACTTACTCCTTGGGGTAAACCAGCATTAGGATATAAGACAAGAAAGAAAAATAAACAATCTGATAAATTCATTGTTAAGAGAAGAAAATAGAAGGAGGAGACTTAGATGTCAGAAAATAGAAAAACTAAAGCACCTTTTGTTCAAGAAAAACTATTAAAAAGAATAGAAGCTATGAATGAAACAGGTGAAAAATCAGTTCTTAAAACTTGGTCAAGAGCATCTACAATATATCCACAAATGGTTGGACATACAATAGCTGTTCATGATGGAAGAAAACATGTTCCAATTTATATATCAGAAGAAATGATTGGACATAAATTAGGAGAATTTGCTCCAACAAGAACATTCAAAGGTCATGCAGGAGACAAAAAATCAGGTGTTAAATAAATGTAGGGGCGACTAGCAGTCGTCCGCAGAAGTTAAAAATGAAAAGTGAAAAATACAAAAATTTGCTTTACAAATTTTTGAAAAGGAGGAAAAACAATGCCAGAGCAAGAAACAGTGCAAACTACAACTTTAGAAGCAAAAGCTATCTTAAGATATGCTAGAATAT
>JAFQIK010000042.1 GCA_017397545.1 Clostridia bacterium | reverse complement strand
GGGCAGCGACCCCTACAGATTCTAAAATAAATTTTTTACACAAATTACATTTTTCAATTTTCTAACAAATTTTTTCGTGAATTAAAAAACGAATACAAAATTTTTTCTGAAAGATTTTTATCAGATATATCCATTACAGTATTTCCACATCTTGATAAACATTCCTTTATACTAAAATATTTATCATTTAATTTATCAAATATTATTTTTTCTGAATTTTCATTTATTTTTTGTTTTTTATTTTCTGGAAATTCTTTTATAAGAATATATAAATTTTTAGATGATGATTTTTTATTTTTATTTATTTTTTGAATAAAATTTATATATTTATTAGATAATAATTTTAAGTTTTTATTTTCTTCTTTTATTTGATTTTTTATTTTGGAAATATGTTTAGATAAATCTTCTTTATTACTTTGAATTAAAATTTGAATATCAAAATTGCAAGTTTTTAAAAATATTTTATAAGAATTTAAAATTGCCTCTTTTTCTAAATTAGATTTTAAATTAAAATTAATTGGTATAATTTTTATTATTTTTACATATGAATTATCTTTTAATTTAATTATACCATTTTCTAATACTTTATCAAATGGCAACCAATTCTGAACTGAATTGATTTTACTTAATTTCACTTATATCCTCCCTTCTTTATTATATTACATTTTTTTCCAACATTAGTCAATATTTTTTCATTTACAAATTTCGACATTTTTTATTACTACTCAGACTTAAAAAAATATATAATAAATATAGGGGCAGGGCTTGCTCTGCCCCTAATAACTAGAAAAAATTTTTAATTTCACGGTCGACCAAGGCCGCCCCCTACATATACTCTACATTTTTTTATTTTTTGATATAATTTCCAGAATTTTTTTATTTTTTTAGAACATACTATAATTATAAGGTTTATATTAGTTGAAATAAGAGCAAATTAGGATTTATTTTTTATTAGAGTTTTAATTTGTTCGAGCAAAGATGTACTATGGTTCTTTTTGGGATTATATTATGTCGGAGCCGAAGATTATAATACTTGTATGTAAGCTGTATTTTTTATTTTTCTATTTTCTATATACGGTTAAATTATATGTGTTATAGTTGGTTTAAGATTATATTAATATCTATCTCTAATATTTATAGAATTTTTTATATCTAAAAAATATTAGAAAGGGATTGTTTTTAGTCCCCCTGTGGATGAATACAGTTTCTTTTGGTGTTCTTATAGTCGAGCAAATAATTAAAATATGTGGTTTATTGCTTACTTATATAGCAATATATATTAGGTAAAAAAATTATATATTTTAGTTTTAGCTGAAGATTAATATGGGCTTTATGGATAATAGCTCGGGGTAATTCCGAGCTATTAGTTTTTTATTTTTATACATCAAGATTTTTTACATCTCTTGCATTTTGTACTATAAAGTTTCTTCTAGGTTCTACTTCATCTCCCATTAAAAGAGAAATTGTTTCATCTGCTTTCATTGCATCTTCTAAAGTAACTTGAACTAAAGTTCTATTTTCTGGATTCATTGTTGTTTCCCAAAGTTGTTCTGGATTCATTTCTCCTAAACCTTTATATCTTTGAAGACTTACTTGTTCTCTTAAAATTCCTTTTGATTCTATTTCTTTATATTTTTCTGCAAGCTGTGCATCTGTATAACAGTAAATATCTTGCATTCCTTTTTTAGATAATTTATATAATGGTGGTTGTGCCAAATATACATTTCCATTTTCCACAAGTGGTCTCATATATCTAAAGAAGAATGTTAAAAGTAATGTTCTAATATGTGCACCGTCAACATCGGCATCTGCCATTATTATTACTTTTCCATATCTAATTTTTGTAATATCAAAATCTGAACCAATTCCTGCTCCAACTGCAAGTATTACTGGTTGTAATTTATCATTATTATATATTTTGTCTGCTCTTGCTTTTTCAACATTTAACATTTTTCCCCATAGTGGAAGTATTGCTTGGAACCTTCTATCTCTTCCTTGTTTTGCACTTCCTCCTGCAGAGTCTCCTTCGACTATATAAACTTCGCATTCTTCTGGTTTATTACTACTACAATCAGCAAGTTTTCCTGGAAGTGTTGTGTTTTCTAAAACATTTTTTCTTCTTACTAATTCTCTTGCTTTTCTTGCTGCTTCTCTTGCTCTTGATGCACTAATACATTTTTCTAAAACACTTTTTGCAACAACTGGATTTTCTTCTAAAAATGCTGATAATTCTTCGTTCATTACACTTTGTACAGCACCTGTTACTTCACTGTTTC
The DNA here is from genome assembly GCA_017397545.1 of Clostridia bacterium. Taxonomy (GTDB): domain Bacteria; phylum Bacillota; class Clostridia; order TANB77; family CAG-508; genus CAG-452. The sequence continues at coordinate 39,069 of JAFQIK010000042.1, read as the reverse complement.
CAAGTTTTGTTTTAGTTTGTCCCTCAAATTGAGGCTCTTTTACTTTTACAGATACTATTGCTGTAACACCTTCTCTTATGTCTTCACCTTGTAAATTAGAATCTTTTTCTTTTAATATGTTATGGCTTCTTGCATAATCATTAAATACTTTTGTAAGTGATCTTTTAAATCCTTCTAAGTGTGTTCCACCTTCTATTGTATTAATATTATTTACAAAAGAATAAATATTATCTGAATAAGATGTTGTATATTGAATTGCAATTTCTATTGGAATTTCTCCATTCTTTTCTATATATATTGGTTTTGGATTTATTTTTTCTTTTGTTTTATTTAAATATTCAACAAATGATATCAATCCACCTTCATAGCAAAAATCTGCTTTTTTAGGTGTTTCTTCTCTTTCATCTGTTAAAGTTATTCTTAATCCTTTTGTTAAAAATGCTGTTTCTCTTAATCTATTTTCTAATACTATATAATCATATTCTAATGTTTCAAAAATAGTATCATCTGCTAAAAATCTAACAGTTGTTCCTGTTTTCTTTGATTCTCCTATTCTTTCTAGAGATTTTACTGTTTTTCCTCTTTCAAAAGACATTTGATGCACGCCACCATCTCTTTGAATAGTAACTTCTGTCCATGTAGATAAAGCATTTACTACAGAAGAACCAACACCATGAAGTCCACCAGATACTTTATATCCACTATCTCCACCAAATTTTCCACCAGCATGAAGTACTGTATAAACTGTTTCTGCAGCAGATATTTTTGTTTTTGGGTGAATATCAACAGGTATTCCTCTTCCATCATCTTCTACTCTTATAATGTTTCCAGGTTCTATTGTTACATGTATGTTTTTACAATGTCCTGCTAAAGCTTCATCAACACTATTATCCACAATTTCGTATACTAAGTGATGTAATCCTCTTGCAGATACACTTCCTATATACATACCTGGTCTTTTTCTTACTGCTTCTAGTCCTTCTAATACTTGGATTTGGTCTGCTTTATACTCATGTTCAAATTTTTCCATTTTATTCGCTCCTTTTTTTCTTTTATTGTTTGCGGGTCGCCCAGGAGTGCGACCCCTACATTTTTCATATTCCTTTGTAGGGGGCGCAGTCTTCGGCGCCCCGTGATTTTTTTCAATTTGTTCTATATACATTCAATCTTCGCATTTGTAACTTTATATAATTTATATTTTGAATTATTTATTTTAAAGCTGTCTGTACATGTTATTATAACTTGATTTTCTTTTATATTTTCAAATAATCCTTGTATTCTTTTTTTATCTAATTCTGACATAAAATCGTCTAAAAGAATTACTGGTCTTTCCCCTATTTCTTCGTATATAACATTTGATTCTGCAAGTTTTAAAGATATTATTGTTGTTCTTTTTTGTCCTTGTGAACCATATATAGAAACAGGATTTTCATTTATATAAATTTCAAAATCATCTCTATGTATTCCTACAGATGTATACCCTTTTTGTATATCATTATTTTTATTTTTTTGCAAATTTTCTAAATAATTTTTTCCTATATTTGAAATATATTTTATTCTTATTTGTTCTTTATTGTTTGTTGTATTTAAATGAATATCATATATTTTTTTATTTATTTTTTCTATAAATTCTTTTCTATACTCATATATTTTTAATCCTAATTTTGCAATTTGCTCATCCCATATTTCTAAGTTTTGAATAGGCTTTCCTTCATATTTTATTTGTTTTAAATATATATTTCTTTGTTCTAAAGTTTTATTATATTCGCTTAAAAGATTAATATATAAAGGTCTTAATTGGCTTATCATTATATTTAAAAATCTTCTTCTTTTGCTAGGTTCATTATTTATTATTCCTATATCTTCTGGTGTAAATAAAACTATATAATTTTTTCCTATTATTTCACTAGTTTTTTTTGAAGGAATATCATTAATATAAAATTTCTTTTTTTCTTTTATTTCAAATTTTATATTAACTTTTCTATCCTCTTTTTGGCTTATCATTTCTATTTTACTAAAATCTTTTTCTTTATTTATTAGTTCCTTATCTTTATTTGTCCTAAAAGATTTTCCTAGACTACATACAAAAATAGATTCTAAAATATTAGTTTTTCCTTGAGCATTATCACCATATATTATATTTACATTTTTGTCAAATTCAATTTCTTCTTTTTCGTAATTTCTAAAATTTTCTAATTTTATTTTTTCTATATACATTTTTTCCTCTATTTTACATCTTTTTTGTAGGGGCAGGGCTCGCTCTGCCCTTTTCTAAATTTATTATATTAGAAAATCCTTCGAGGCACGGGTCGACCAAGGCCGACCCCTACATTTATTATAATTTTTCTTGCTGTTTTTTAATCTTCCTTCATCCTTATTGGTAGTATCATATATGTATAATTTCTTGCTGTTTCATCTGTTGGTTTTATAACACATGGAGATATGTTAGTTCCAAAAGAAATATATATTTCTTCATCTTCTATTGCTTTTAACGCATCTAAGAAATATTTTGGATTTACTCCTATTTCTAAATCTTTTCCTTCTGTTTCTGTATACATTTCTTCTTTTGCATCACCTGTTTGGTTTGTACAAGAAATTATAACTTTTCCTACTTCTATAGATATTTTAACAGGATATTTTTTTTCTTTTTCTATACTTGATGATGAAATAAGACTTACTCTTTCAAAACAATTTTGTAAAATACTTTTATTTACTCTTATTCTTGTTTCCCAGTTATTTGGAATTACGCTTGCATAATTTAAAAATTCTCCATCTAATAATCGTGTTACTATTTTACAATTTTCCATTTCAAAAATAGCTTGATTTTTAGAAACTCCTATTTTTATTGGATCAAATGAATCTAATATTATTTTATTTACTTCATTTAATGTTTTTCCTGGAATTACTGCTTTAAAATTATTGCTAGCTACTGCTAAGCTATTACTAACCCATCCCATTCTAAAACCATCTATTGCAACAACATTTAAACTGTTATTTACTACTTCAAATAAACAACCTGTAAAAATTGGTCTATTTTCTTCTATACTTACAGCAAATATTGTTTTTCTTATCATATTTTTTAAAATAGTTTGGTCTGTTTCTATTGAATTTTCTACTACTATTTTTGGAAGTTCTGGATATTCATCAGGATTCATTGTAGATAATTTATATAAAGAACCTTCACATTCTATAACTAGAAGATTATTTTCATTAAGTTCTATAGATATATCTGTATCTGGAAGTTTTCTTATTATTTCACTAAACATTACACTGTTTACTACAGTATTACCTTCTTCTATAACATTACATTCCATATTATATTCTATACCTAACTCTAAATCATAAGAAGTTAGTTTTAATTGGTTAGTATTTGTTTGAATAAGTATTCCTTCTAATATAGGCATTGTTGTTCTTGTAGGTACTGCTCTTACTACTGAATTAATTCCTCTTAATAATTTTTCTTTTTCACAAATAATTTTCATTTAAAGTACTCCTTTTTTTATCTTAAAAAAATTTTTATCTTTTGAAAAATCAAATCCCTTTTTTCCGTAGGAAAAATTTGCTTTTGTTTATATATAATTTAATAATTATTAGTAATAGTATTAGTAGGTGTTGTGGATTGTGTGCAAAACTCTTTTTTTTAGCTAAATCCGTAGAAAAACTTTTGTGCATATAGTTGTTAATAAATAGAAAAGTTATTAACATTATTAAAATAAAATTGTGAAAAACTAAATTTCAACAGTTTTTTTATAGTTATCCATATAAACCTGAGGATAACCTTTATCTTTCTTCCGTAAGAAAAGAAAGAAGATTTTAAAAAAAAATTTGTTTTGCAAACATAAATTTTAAAAAATGTTTGTTTTTGTTTATTTATTAGTTTTCTTTGGATAAAATAATTTTTTTAACACTTTCCACAATTAATTTTGTATTAGATTCTGGACATTGTTTTATTTCTTGTTCTATTTTTTTGTATCCGTGCATAACTGTTGTATGATCCCTTTTTCCAAAGGCTTCCCCTATTTTAGGGAAAGATTCATTTGTAAGAATTCTACAAAGATACATTCCTATTTGTCTAGGAAAAGCAATATTATTAGAACGTTGTGAACTTTTTAAATCTTTAATTGTTATATTAAAATATTTGCATATCATTTCTTGAATATATTCTATAGAGATAACAGAAGTTTTTTGCATTATAACAGCATTTATAGCTTTTTCTGACATTTCCATAGTGATTGGTGTATGTGTTAAAGATGATGTAGCAACAAGTTTATTAAATACACCTTCTAATTCTCTAATATTAGAATCTATTTTAGCTGCAATATTAGAAAGAATTTCATCATCTATTATTAAATGACTTTCATCTTTCTTTTTTCTAAGTATAGCAAGACGTGTTTCATAGTCTGCCATAGAAACATCTGCTAAAAGTCCCCATTCAAATCTAGATTTTAATCTATCTTCTAATAAAGGAATATCTCTTGGAGGTCTATCACTAGAAATTACAATTTGTTTTCCAAATTCATGCAAAGTGTTAAAAGTGTGAAAAAATTCTTCTTGTAATTGTTTTTTTCCAGCAATAAATTGAATATCATCTATTAATAAAACATCTATATTTCTGTATTTTTGTCTAAATTTTTCTGTACTTGCGCTTTTTAAAGCATCTATAAATTCGTTAGTAAACCTTTCGGATGTAACATATAGAACTTTTGCCATTTTATTATTAAAAAGAACTTCATTTCCTATTGCATGCATAAGGTGAGTTTTACCAAGACCTACTCCTCCGTATAAAAATAATGGATTGTAAGCTGTTGCTGGTGCTTCTGCTACTGCAAGAGATGCTGCATGTGCAAATCTATTATTATCTCCTACTACATAAGTACTAAAACAATATTTAGGATTTAAAGATGTATTTGAATATGAATTGTTATTAGAAACAACTTGAATTTCTGGTTCTTTTTCTATTTCTGGTAATTCGTCTTTACAAACTATAGAAATACTACAGTTTTTTTGTAATATAACAGAAAAAGTATTCATTATTAAATCATGAAATTTTGTATCTGCCATATCTCTTTTAAAAGAATCTTCAGAAATTAAAATTATATTGTTATCCACAATACTTGAAATTTTTAAAGGTTCTATCCATGTTTTATGAGAAATTTGCGACATTTCATCTTTTAAAAGTTCTTTTGCTTGGTTCCATATTTGCTCTATATTAGAATTCATTTTTTACATCCTCCTAGTTATCCACAAGTTAATCCACAGATGTTGATAAAACGTGCTATACGTAAGTAATTTTTGAATTAATTTTATCAACAAGTGAATTTGTTAAAAACTCGCAAAACCTTATTTCCCTATTATTTCAATTATAATATCAAAAAAGAAAAAAATTATCAACAGGTAATTTAAAAATATTATATTTTGTTAAAAAATATTGACATTTTACTTATGTTTAGTATATAATCTTGATACTTATGAAATTTAATTAGGAGGTTTTAACATGAAAAGAACATATCAACCAAAAAATAGACAAGAAAAAAAAGAACATGGTTTTATGAAAAGAATGAAAACAAGAGCAGGAAGAAATGTTTTAAAAGCTAGACGTGCAAAAGGAAGAAAAAAAATATCAGCTTAAAAATATTATAAGATGAGTGATAAAATTGAAAAAAACAGTAATGCTTAAAAAAAATTATGAATTTAAAAAAATTTTAACAAAAGGGAAATATTTACGGCGGAAAACAAATAGGTATATTTTATTTAAAACAAAATATACCTGTAAATTTGTTAGGAATTGCAATAAGTAAAAAAGTAGCAAATAGTGTATATAGGAACAAAATAAAAAGATTAATTAGAGAAAATTATCGCTTATTAGAAAAAAATATAACTATAGGAAATTGCTTCGTAATACTTTGGAATAAAAAAGTGGAAGGAAAAGAAGCAAATTTTTATATTATAAAAGAAGATATGGAAAAAATATTTAAGAAAATTAATATATTAATGGAAGAGAAAGATGTATGAAAAAAATATTATTATATTTAATAGAAAAATATCAAAAACATATTTCTTTTTTTCTTGAATCTAAAGGAATAAAATGTAAATTTTATCCTACATGTTCAGAATACACAAAACAAGCTATTATAAAATATGGAGCTTGTAAGGGGACTTTTTTAGGAATAAAAAGAATTTTTAGATGCAATCCATTTTCTAAAGGTGGATATGATCCTGTTAAATAAAAGGAGGAGTTATAGATGGCTTCTATTTCAAGCTTATTTGGATATGTTTTAAATTTTATATATGAGTTAGTGCAAAATTATGGAATAGCAATTATAATTTTTTCAGTTTTATTAAAATTAATATTATTACCTTTATCAATAAAACAACAAAAAACAATGAAAAAAACTGCAAAAATTCAAGAAAAGGTAAAAGAATTACAAGAAAAATATAAGAATGACCAAGTTAAGATGAATCAAGAAATGATGGAGTTATATAAAAAAGAAAATATGAGTCCTTTTAGTGGATGTTTAAGTTCAATACTTCAAATTTTTATATTACTTGCAATATTTGGATTAGTAAGAAATCCTTTAACATATATGAAAAAAATAGATAATCAAGCAATTGAAAATTATAAAACAGAAATGAGACAAGAACTAGGGGAAAATAGTATAAGTACAAGTTACCCAGAAATAAGTGTATTAAAATATGTTAAAAATAATAAAACAAATGAAGATTCTTTATATATAAATACAGACTTTTTTGGGGTAGATTTAAGCAATGTTCCTCAAGAAAACTTGAATAATCCAAGTGTTTTTATAATTCCAGCGTTATATGTACTAACAAGTATATTGTCAATTAAAATAACAACAAATATGAATAATAAAAATAAAAAAGACGATATAATAGAAATAGAAAATAAAGAAGAACAAAAAGAAATGAAACCAGAAGATATGACAGTTCAAATGAATAAAAGTATGACATGGTTTATGCCAGTGTTATCTGTTAGTATAGCGTTAGTTGCGCCACTTGGACTTGCTTTATATTGGTTAGTAAATAATATATTGATGATTGCTGAAAGATTAGTGTTAAATAAATTTTTAAAATCAGAAGAGGAGGAGCAAAATGGATAAGAGAATAGTTTCTCAAGGAAAAACAACAAATGAAGCTATAGAAAATGGGTTAAAAGAGTTAAAAGTTTCAAAAGATATGGTAGAAGTAAAAGTATTAGAAGAAGAAAAAAGAAGTTTTTATAATATACTTGCTCCAAGAGTTGTTAAAGTAGAATTAACTGTTAAAGAAAAAGTAGAAGAGAAAAAAGAAGAAAAAGTACAAAAAAAATTTAATGAAAATAAAGAAGAAATAAATGTAGGGCTAGAAGAAATAAAAGTATTTTTAAATAAATTTTTAAATAAAGAAATTACTTATTCTGCAGAGGTTAAAGAAAATGATATATATGTAGAAATATCAGGAGATAATGTAAATTACTTAATAGGATATAGAGGAGAAAATATTAATGCTATGCAAACAATATTATCTTCTATAGCTAATAAAAAAAGTACATCAAAAATAAGAGTTTATTTAGATATAGCAGGATATAGAGAAAAAAGAACAAAAACATTAGAAGAATTAGCAGAAAAAATATCAAGAACTGTTGTAAGAACAAGAAAAACTATTACATTAGAACCAATGATAGCATATGAAAGAAAAATAATACATACTAAACTACAAAATCATCCAAAAGTAAAAACATTTAGTAAAGGTGAAGAACCATATAGAAAAGTAGTAATTACATTAAAATAAAAAATAGTGAAAACTCAGGGTATCCTGGGTTTTTATAATATAAATTATTAAAAAGAGGTGTGAGGTTAGAAGTGTGAGGTGTGAGTTTTTTATTAAATAAGTATAGAAATCGCACTTCACACAGCACACTTCGCACTTCATATACATTAGATTAATTGCAATAAAGCCTTTAGGGTGATATAATAGAAGAAATTCAAAAAAATATGAGGTGAAATAATGTCAACAATTGCTGCAATATCCACAGCACCAGGAATTGGTGGTATAGGAATAATAAGAATGAGTGGAGAAAACTCATTCCAAATATTAAACAAAATATTTAAAGCAAAAAAAGAAGAAACCATAGAAGATATAAAAGGATATACTATTAAATATGGAAAAATTGTTAATCCAAAAGATAACCAAATAATTGATGAAGTACTAGTTTCATATTTTAAAGCTCCAAATAGTTATACGACAGAAGATGTTTGTGAAATAAACTCTCATGGAGGAATAATAGTAGTTAAAAAAATTTTAGAACTTTGCCTAGAAAATGGTGCAAGACTTGCGGAAGCTGGGGAATTTACTAAAAGAGCTTTCTTTAATGGAAGAATAGATTTAAGCCAAGTTGAGGCAGTTATTGATATAATAAATGCAAAAACAGAAAAAGAATCTAAAGCATCTATAAATCAATTAGAAGGAAATTTGTCAAAAGAAATAAATAAAATTAAAGAGAATATTTTAAATGTTCTTACAGATATAGAAGCATCTATTGATTATCCAGAATACGACATAGAAGAAGTTTCTAACAACAAAGCGATGGAAATGCTAGAAAATGTACAAAATCAATTAGAAGAATTAAATAAATCTTTTGAAAATGGAAAAATTTTAAGGGAAGGAATTAAAGTTGCTATTATAGGGAAGCCAAATAGCGGAAAATCATCTTTATTAAATAAAATTTTAAAAGAGGAAAGAGCCATAGTAACAGATATAGAAGGTACTACAAGGGATACAATAGAAGAGTTTGTTTCTATAAATGGAATACCTTTTAAATTTGTGGATACAGCAGGAATAAGAGAAGCTGATAATAAAGTAGAAGAAATTGGAATAGAAAAATCTAAAAAAGTTGCAAAAGAAAGTGATTTAATAATTGCAATGTTTGATAATTCTAAAAACTTATCAAAAGAAGATAAAGAAATTTTAGAATTTATAAAAAATAAAAAGGCAATTATATTATTAAATAAATGTGATTTAGAAGATAAAAATTTAAAAGAGGAAAATGAAATTAAAGAAACTAACAAAAAAATTATAAAAATTTCATTACTCTCAGAATCAAATTTAAGCGATTTTTATAAAGAGTTAGACATAATACTTGATTTAAATCAAATAACAGCTGATAATGAGATTTTAATAACAAATATAAGACATAAAAATTTAATAGAAGATGCAATAAAACATACTAAAAAAGCGAAGGAGTCTTTGATGGTAGGAATGCCTATAGATATTATTTCTATTAATATAAAAGAAATCTTAGAATCTTTAGCAGAAATAACAGGAGAAAATGTAACAGAAGATGTATTGAAAGAGATTTTTTCTAAATTCTGTTTAGGAAAGTAGAAAATTTATTAAAATACGTGTAGGGGTCGCTGCCCACAGCGACCCGTAAAAACATAAAGGGTCGCCGAGGGCGGCGACCCCTACAAATAAAAAATAATAGATGATAAAAAAGAAGGGATAATAAATGAGTTATAATGCAGGAGATTATGATGTAGCAGTAATAGGAGCAGGACATGCAGGGTGTGAAGCAGCACTTGCCTGTAGCAGAAAAGGTCATAAAACATTACTTTTTTCGATTAGTTTAGAATGTGTTGCAAATATGCCTTGTAATCCAAATATAGGTGGAACATCTAAAGGACATCTAGTAAGAGAAATAGATGCATTAGGTGGAGAAATGGGAAAAAATATAGATAAAACTTTTATACAATCAAGAATGCTTAATACTTCAAAAGGGCCAGCAGTCTATTCTTTAAGAGCTCAAGCAGATAGAAAAAAGTATCAACAAGAAATGAAGCATACTTTAGAAAAGCAAGATAATTTGTCAATAAAACAAGCGGAAATAGTTGATATAAAAGTGGAAAATGGAGAAGTAAAAGCTGTAGAAACAAATATAGGGGCAATATATAATGTAAAGGCTGTAATAATAGCAACAGGTACATATTTAAAAGGAAAAATATTTATAGGAGAGACAAACTTTGAAAGTGGTCCTGATGGCGTTTTTCCAGCTAATAAATTATCAGATTGCTTAAAAAAACTAGGTGTTAATCTGGTTAGATTTAAAACTGGAACACCTGCAAGAGTTAATAAAAAAACAATAGATTTTTCTAAAATGGAAATACAAGAAGGAGATGAAGAAATTGTTCCATTTTCTTTTGAAAATGAAGCAAAAGATATAGTGCAAGTACCTTGTTATTTAACATATACAAACGAAAAAACACATGAAATAATAAGAAAAAATTTGCATAGATCTCCTTTATATGCAGGTGAAATAGAAGGAACAGGTCCAAGATATTGTCCTTCTATAGAAGATAAGGTTGTAAGGTTTGCTGATAAAGAAAGACATCAAATTTTTATAGAACCAATGGGGCTTGATACAGAAGAAATGTATGTACAAGGAATGAGTTCATCACTTCCAGAAGATGTGCAAATTGCTATGTATAGAACAATTCCAGGTTTAGAAAATGTTGAGTTTACAAGACCTGCATATGCAATTGAATACGACTGCATTGATCCATCTCAGTTAAAATTATCTTTGGAATTAAAAAATATAAAAGGTATGTTTTTGGCAGGGCAAATAAATGGAACATCAGGTTATGAAGAAGCTGCGGCACAAGGAATAATTGCTGGAATTAACGCAAGTCTTCAAATAGAAGGAAAAGAGCCAATAATATTACATAGATCAGATGCATATATTGGAGTTTTAATAGATGATATAGTTACAAAAGGAACAAATGAACCATATAGAATGATGACATCTAGAGCAGAATATAGATTATTATTAAGACAAGATAATGCAGACTTAAGGTTAACTCCAATTGGATATGAAGTAGGTTTAATATCAGAAGAAAGATATAAAGCGTTTTTAGACAAAAAAGAGAATGTAAAAAAAGAAATTGAAAGATTAAAAAATGTAAGTATAAAACCTTCAGAAGAAACAAATAAGTTCCTAGAAGAAAACGGTTCTACGCCTATAAAACATGGTGTGAAAATAATAGAATTATTAAAAAGAAGTGAAATATCATATAAAGCATTAGAAAAATTAGATAAAAATAGACCTGTTTTAACAAGACAAGAAGCTGAACAAGTAGAAATACAAGTAAAATATGAAGGATATATAAAATTACAATTAGTACAAGTAGAAAAATTTAAAAAACTAGAAACAAAAATCCTTCCAGATGATATAGATTACAAAAATTTAAAAGGAATAAGTTTAGAAGCAAGTCAAAAACTAGATAAATTTAGACCAAATTCAATAGGACAAGCATCAAGAATATCAGGCGTTTCGCCAGCAGATGTAGCGGTATTACTAATTTATTTAGAGCAAAGAAAAAGGAAATGAGAGCGTGCGGACGTGAGGTCATAAAATTTCATTTTTGTAAAAATGGAATTTTTGCCTCCGTCCTAGCGAATTAAAATGAAAAATATATATTGCAAACGTTGTAGGGGTCGCCGCCCACGGCGACCCGGAAAACAACAAATTCGGGTCGCTGTGGGCAGCGATCTCTACAGATTTATATATTGATCATAGAAAAGAAAGAGAGTAAATATGAATATAAAAGAATTCGAACAAATAATGACAGAAAATTTAAAACAATTAAATATACAATTATCAGATTTACAGTTAGAACAATTTTTTAAATATATGAATATATTAATAGAATGGAATAAAGTTATGAATTTGACTGGAATTACTGAACCTAAAGAAGTTATAATAAAACATTTTATAGATTCATTAACTGTTCTAAATAAAATAGATAAACAAAGCAAAATTATAGATGTAGGAACAGGTGCAGGGTTTCCTGGCATTCCAATAAAAATAGCTTTTCCAGAAACAGAAGTCGTTTTATTAGATTCCTTAAATAAAAGAATAAACTTTTTAAATGAGGTTATAGAAAAACTGCAATTAAAAAATATTAAAACAATACATGGAAGAGCAGAAGATTATGGAAAAGATAAAATACATAGAGAAAAATATGATATAGCAATTGCAAGAGCAGTTGCACCATTAAATGTTTTATTAGAATATTTAATGCCATTCGTTAGAATTAATGGAAAATGTATTTGCATGAAAGGTTCAAATTTAGAAGAAGAAATAGAAAATAGTAATAATTCAGTAAAAGTGTTAGGTGGGAAAGTGATAAATAAAGAAGAATTTTTTATTCCTAATACAGATATAAAAAGAAGTATAATTGAGATTGAGAAAATTAAAAACACTTCTAATACATATCCAAGAAAAGCTGGAATACCAACAAAAAAACCATTATAAATCTGTTTCACAAATAACAAACCTGTGAAACAATTGGTACAAGCTAATTTTTACTGACAGGCAATGTAACATTTTTCGACAAAATAATTAAAAAATAAATAGAAAAATATTGAATAAATTCATTGACATATTGATTATATTTTTATATTATTAGTATGCTGATGAATTTTTTGATTAAAGCATAAATACATAAGATGGGGGGATAAAATTGAGCAAAGTAATCGCAGTAGTAAATCAAAAAGGCGGAGTTGGAAAGACTACAACCGCAGTGAATGTAAGTACAATACTAGCAAAAAAAGGTAAAAAAGTTTTATTAATTGATTCCGATCCTCAAGGAAACGCAACAAGTGGATTAGGTATTGATAAAAATACAGATAAATCTATATATGATGTTATAATAAATGATATCGAAATTAAAGAAGCAATAATAGAAAGTCCAGTGAAAAACTTATGGGTATGTCCATCTAATATAAACTTAGCGGGAGCAGAAGTAGAGCTTGTTCCGATGATGGCAAGAGAACAAAAATTAAAGGAAAAATTAGAAAAAGTAGAAAATGATTTTCATTATGTTATAATAGATTGTCCACCATCATTAGGACTTCTTACTTTAAATGCTTTTACAGCTTCAAATTCGTTGTTGATTCCAATTCAATGTGAGTATTATGCATTAGAAGGAGTTGGACAACTTATAAATACAATAAATTTGGTTAGAAAACAGCTTAATAAATCTTTATATATAGAAGGTGTTGTTCTTACAATGAATGACGCAAGAACAAATCTTTCTAATCAAGTAATAAACGAAGTAAAAACTTATTTTAAAGATAATGTTTATAAAACAATAATACCAAGAAATGTAAAGCTTAGTGAAGCACCAAGCTTTGGTATGCCAATAACTGTATATGCACCAAAATCAAAAGGGGCAAGATGTTACGAAAAATTAACAAATGAAATATTAAAAGGGAAAAAACATAATTAGGGAGGTTTTACAAAATGGCAAAAAACACAGGATTAGGAAAAGGATTAGATGCATTATTATTAAATAATATAGTAGAAGAAAGTATAGAGGAAGGAGAAAAAGTTCAAAGTCTAAAAATTATAGATGTAGAACCAAATAGAGAACAACCAAGAAGAAGTTTTGACGAAGAAGCTTTAGAAGAATTATCAAATTCTATAAAAGAATATGGGGTTATACAACCAATTATTGTTACAAAAGAGGATAATTATTACAAAATAGTTGCAGGAGAAAGAAGATGGAGAGCTTCTAAAAAGGCTGGAATGACAGAAATACCAGCAATTGTAAGAGAATATGATAAACAAAAAAATAGCGAAATAGCATTAATAGAAAATATTCAAAGAGAAGACTTAAATCCTATAGAAAAAGCAACAGCTATAAGAGAATTATTAGATACATATAATTTAACACAACAACAATTAGCAGATAAGCTTGGTATTAGTAGAAGTGGTCTTGCAAATAGTGTAAGAATTTTGAATTTAGATGAGAGAGTAATAGAATTAGCTAAAGAAGGAAAAATTACAGAGGGACATTGTAGATCTTTACTTGGTATTAATGATCCACAAAAACAATATGAGGCAGCTCAGTATATAATACAATCAGGAGATAGCGTAAGAGAAGTAGAAAAACAAATGCAAATAAAGAAAAAATCAAAACCAGCTATAAAAAATAGATATCAACCAATTTATCAAGAAATAGAAGACTCTTTTAGAAGTTTTTTTGGAACTAAAGTTAAATTAGAAGCAAAAGAAAGAAGTGGAAAAATTATAATTCAATATTCTTCAAATGAAGATTTAGATAGAATATTAAATATAATAAAATAAAGATTCTAGGAAACGATTCTAGGGACTGTCCCTCTTTTGTTTTAGGACAAAAGGGGACTGTCCTGAATCGTAATAAATAGAATTTAATTGCAAACGTTGTAGGGGTCGCTGCCTACAGCGACCCGAAATGCATCGAAGAAATTACCTAGAAATGTAGGGGCGATTTTAATCGCCCGTTCTTCGAAGCGCGGGCGAACAAGTTCGCCCAAAAACAACATAATTTGTGAGAAAACATAGGGGTTGCACCTAATATAAAATTTATAAATGAATAGTGAATAATGAAGAGTGAAGGGTGAAGAGTACAAAATTTACTCTGTAAATTTTGAGGAGGAAACATATGATAAATTTTCTAAAAACGGAAACTTTTTTAATAATAATTGCAGGAGTAAATATATTATTATTAATTCTATATATTTCTAATTTATTTAAATTAAAAAAAATAAATAAAAATTATAAAGTATTTATGAAAAAACTAGGAAATGGTAATAATATAGAAGAAATACTTAAAAAATATATACAAAAAGTAGAAGAAGTAGATAGTAAGAACAAAGAAATAGAACAATATTGCAATAGTTTAGAAAAAGATATTTCTTTATGTATTAAAAAAATTGGAATGGTAAGATATAGTGCTTTTAAAGATACAGGAAGTGATTTGAGTTTTGCATTAGCACTTTTAAATGAGAAGAATGATGGAGTAATATTAAACGGAATATATTCAAGAGAAATGTCAAATATATATGCTAAACAAGTAAAAGAAGGAAAAACAAATAACAAGTTATCAGAAGAAGAAGATAAAGCATTACAAATTGCAATAAATCAATAAAAATAAGTAAATAAAATCTTGACAATTAATAATTTGCGTGTTAAACTATTAGTTGTCACTTACATGGAGAGGTGGTCGAGTTGGTTTATGGCACCAGTCTTGAAAATTGGCGTAGGTTTGTAGCCTACCGTGGGTTCGAATCCCACCCTCTCCGCCAAACTTGCTTTTAAGCAAGAGATAAAAACGAAGAGTGAATAATGAAAAGTATAATAGTTAGTTTATATAAATTAATAAAAGCAAGTTTGTACTCTTCATTATTCACTTTTCACTATTAATTATTAACTAAATATGGAGGCTTACCCAAGTGGTTGAAGGGGACAGTTTGCTAAACTGTTAGGGTTCGTAAGGGCCGCGAGGGTTCAAATCCCTCAGCTTCCGCCAAAAAGATATAAAGTAATTTAAACTTTATATCTTTTTTATTTAGTATGCAAAAATGCTTACAAATATTTCCAGTAAATACGAAGTTAATATAAAAATTATTCCTTTATAAAATTAAATATAATAAATTAATTAAATAATTTATAAAAATATTAAATAATAGTTATTAAAACAAAATAATTAAATAAAAATAAAATAAATAATAATTATTAAAAATAAATTATTAAATAAAATAAATTAAAAAATAATTATTAAAATAAATAATTAAATAAAAACAAATTAAATAATAATTATTAAAAATAAATTATTAAATAAAATAAATTAAATAATAATTATTAAAAATAAAATAATTAAATAAAAATAAATTTAAATAATAATTAATTAAAAAAATAATAATAAATTATATTTTAATATTAAATAAATAATTTATAATCCAAAATCCAATTACCAAATGGAAAATGCAATTAAAATTTAATTCATAAAAAAATATATAATAAATATATATTTAATGGTGATATATATGAAAGTAGGTTTAGCTTTATCTCGGGCGGAGGAGTAAAAGGTGCTGCACATATAGGAGTTATTAGAGCATTTGAAGAAGAAAATATAAAAATTGATTATATTTCTGGAACATCTTCTGGTAGTATCGTAGCTAGTTTATATGCAATGCGGATATAATTATAAAGAAATTTATTTATTATTTAAAAAATATGCAAAAAAAATAAAATATGTAGATACAAAAAATATTTTAAAATTAATTTATGGAATATTAATAAAAAGAAAAATAATTATTAATGGATTAAATAGTGGAGAAATAATAGAAGAAATAATTAATGAGGCAGCAAAGCAAAAAAATATAAAAAAAATAAATGATATAAAAATGCTATTATTAATACCAAGTGTTGATATACATAGTGGAAAAATTTATTTTTTTAATTCGTTAAATAATAGAAGATCTTTTTCTAATGAAATAATATATAATGAAAATATTAATATAGGAAAAGCAGTAAGGTCTAGTTGTAGTTATCCATTAGTTTTTTCTCCTTGTGAGTATAATAATACAGAATTAATAGATGGAGGAATTAGAGAAAATGTACCATGGAGAGGATTAAAAGAATTGGGAGCAGACAAAGTAATTAGCGTAGTTTTTAATAAAGAGAATGATGGAAAATGTTGTAAAAATATAATTGATGTTGTAAGTGGTTCTTTTGATATTTTGTGTCATGAATTATCTAATTACGAATTAAATGGTGCAGATTTTTTACTAAAAATTAAAACTAAAAATATATCTTTATTAGATATGAATAAAATTGATGAACTTTATGAATTAGGATATAAAATTACTAAAAATAATTTATTTAAATTAAAAAAAGAAATTTTAAATAAATAATTAAAATTAAATAATAAATTGTTTATTTATTTTTATTCAATTATTATAATTAAAAATCTTCGATTTCCTCGGCTTCGTCTGCGTGTTTTATAAATTCTAAAAGTAAATCACTCGAGCCTCTCGGTTTCCGCTTCCTCAATTGATTTCCTTTAAGAATTTATACAAACACTCCGCTCGCATTCGTCAATTCAGATTTTTTAATTATAATAATTGTTTTGAGTTCGGAATATAAATTTTGATATTTTCTTTATTTTATCGATTTAATGAAAATTTTTAAATTTTCATTAAACAGTTAATGCAAAATCATTGTTTTTTGAAATTAATGAGCCGACAGCCCATTGAGGCGGGGGAATACCCGTGAGCTTGGAGGCCTTTAATTTCAAAAAATAATATTTTGCAAATAAAATGTAATTTAATAAATTAATTTTAATAATAAAATATATAAATTAAAAAATAACAAAATATTATTTAAAAAGTTCTAAATTAAACTTGTCTATAATATTATTAAACAAATATAATTAAAAAGGAGACCAATAATGAAAAATAAAAAATTAATTATGTATGTTAGTATAATATTAATTGTGGCAATATTAATAGGAGTGGGATATTTTATTTATAATAATATAAAAAATAAAAATAATGAAATTATTTCCGAATATACTCCACAGGAAGAAATAACAGAGGAACAATTAAGACAAACTATAATTACATTATATTTTTTAGATATTGAAAATTATAAATTAGTTCCAGAGCCAAGAAAAATAGATTCTAAAGAATTAATAAAAGATCCATATAAGGTATTAATTAATTTATTAATTGAAGGACCAAAAAATGAAAAATTAATTAAATTAATTCCTGAAGGTACTAATTTAATTAGTGCAGAAATAAAAGATAATATATTATTTTTAAATTTTTCTAAAGAATTTATAAATGAACAAAATTTAGGAAAAGAGCAAGAAGAATTAATTTTAAAATCTATTGTAAATACTGTTACAGAATTAACAGAAATTAATAAAGTAGCATTTTTGATAGAAGGAGAACAAGATAAAGGTTTTCCTGATAATGGAGTGATTTTTGATAAATTATTTATTAGAGAATAATTATTTTAAAAATTTGTAAATTTTAAAAGATTTTATACCTTTATTAAGATTGCATAGAAAAAATTCTATTTCTTTAATAGAACGAATTGTGCAATCTTTTTTTTCTATTAAATTAAATTTTTTTTCTTTTTTATTACAATTATTATCACTCATTATATACTCCTTGAAAATAAATATAAAAATATGATAATATATAATATGAAAAAAATAAAAATAATGTTTAAGAAAAGAGGAATTATTATTTTATTACAAGAAAATGAAAGAATTGATGATTTAGAATATAAAGGATTAAAAATTATTCAAAATAAAAATGGATTTTGTTTTGGAATTGATAGTGTACTTTTATCCGATTTTGCAAAAGATATAAAAAAAGATTCTAAAGTTTTAGATTTAGGAACAGGAACTGGAATAATTAGTATTTTATTATGTGGAAAAACTAAATTAAAACATATAACTGGTGTAGAAATACAAGAAGATGTTTATAAAATGGCTAAAAAATCAATTGAATTAAATAATTTAGAAAATAGATTTGAAATAATTAATGAAGATATTAAAAGTTTAAGTAAAATATTTCCAGCAAATAGTTTTGATGCAATAGTTACAAATCCGCCATATAAAAAGAAAAACACAGGTTTAACAAGTAAAGATGAGACTCAATTAATATCTAGACATGAAGTTATGTGTAATATTGATGATATTGCAAAAATCTCCTCATATTTATTAAAAAGTAATTCTTCAATTTATATAGTACATAGACCAGATAGATTAATAGATATAATAGAAGCTTTAAGAAAATATAAATTAGAACTTAAAATAATTAGATTTATTTATCCAAAAATAGAAAAGGAACCAAATTTAGTTTTAATTAAAGCAACTAAAGGAGCAAAACAATTTTTAAAAATGGAAAAGCCTTTAATTGTATATAACCAAGATGGAACATACACAGATGAAATGTTAGAAATTTATAATAAAAAATAAAGGAGAAATAAAATGAAACGGTAATTTATATTTGGTTGCAACACCAATAGGGAATTTAGAAGATATAACATTAAGAGCAATTAGAATATTAAAAGAAGTAGATTTAATTGCAGCAGAAGATACAAGACATACTTTAAAATTATTAAATCATTTAGAAATTAGTAAACCATTAATTAGTTATTATAAACAAAACGAAAAAATAAAAAGTAATATTTTAATAGATAAATTATTAAATGGAGAAAATATTGCATTAGTATCTGATGCAGGAACTCCAGGAATATCAGATCCAGGTGAGGAAATAGTAAAAGAGGCAATAAAAAATAATATAAATATAATACCTGTTCCGGGACCATGTGCAGCAATAAATGCATTAATTGCTTCAGGTATAAATACAAGAGAATTTTTATTTTTAGGATTTTTACCAGTAAATAAAAAAGAAAAAACAGAAAAATTAGAAGAAATAGAATTAATTAATAAAACCCTAATATTTTACGAAGCTCCACACAAATTAATAAATACATTAGAAATAATAAAAGAAATTTTAGGAGATAGAAATATAGTAATAGCCAGAGAAATTACTAAAATACACGAAGAATATATAAGAGGAACTATTTCTGAAATAACAGAAAAAATAGAAAATCCTAAAGGAGAATTTGTTATTATTTTAGAAGGAAGTAGTAAAAATAAAAAACAAGAAGAAATAGATAGTTTAAATAATCTTTCGTTAGAAGAACATTATAATTTTTATGAAAAAGAAAATTATAATAAAAAAGAAATAATTAAAAAAATTGCAAAAGATAGAAATACAAATAAAAATGAAATATATCAATATTTTTTAAAAAAATAATAAAATACCCAGTAAAAATATTTAAAGATTTACTGGGATATTTTTTATTCTGCTTTTAATTTTGATATTTTTTCTGCGCATTTTTCGCAAATCATTTTACCTTGGTAATCTACTAATTTTTTAGAATTTCCACAGAAAATACAATTTGGTTCATACTTTTTTAATATTATAGAAGAACCATCTACATATATTTCCATAGGGTCCTTTTCAGTGATTCCAAATTTGTTTCTTAATTCTATTGGTAAAACAACTCTTCCAAGTTCATCTACTCTTCTAACTATTCCAGTTGATTTCATATAAGTGCCCCCTTAATTTTACATTTTTCGACAAATCGACTTTAATAAATAATATCATAAATTGTATAAAAGGTCAATGAAAATTTTCCTTTTTTTGTAAATTATATAATTATTATTTAATTTATATAAATATATTGTCAAAAAACAATGATTTTGACTTAACGGTTTAATGAAAATTTAAAAATTTTCATTAAATTGATAAAATGAGTTTAATAATCTAGGTGTATACCAAATTCATAAAATATTATTATAATTAAAAAAATCTGAGATGACGAATGCGAGCGTAAGGTTTGTAAAAATTCTTAAATAAAATCAAAGGAGGAAGCGGGAACCGAGAGGCTCGTTTGATTTTATTTTAGAATTTGTAAAACATGCAGACGAAGCCGAGGAATTCGAAGAGTTTTTAATTATAATAATATTTATTTTTGTGCAATCAAATTGCTTATACAATGTTTTAAAGTGAACGCTAAAACATCATATTATCCAATAGTAAAACTAAAAGACATTTTATATCATATAAATTTATTCATTGAATACACATTAATAAAAGGACAGGGATAAAAATGTTAAATATTTTATGGCCAATATTTATAATAATATCTTTCATATATGCTTTTTTGTGTGGAAGAATTCCAGAAGTAAATAATTCTATTTTCGAATCTACAAAACAGGCGGTAGAATTATGCATTTCTTTGCTAGGAACTATGTGCTTATGGAATGGAATAATGCAAATTGCTTCTAAAACAAGCATTGTAAAACATTTAACTAAAATATTAAATCCAATTATGAAAAAATTATTTCCAGATATAAAAAAAGGGGATAAAGTGCATGAAGAAATAAGTATGAATGTAATTGCAAATATTATGGGGCTTGGAAATGCGGCAACTCCATTAGGGTTAAAGGCAATGAAGTCTATGCAAAAACAAAACAAACAAAAAGATAGATTATCTAATTCTATGGCAATGTTTATTGTTTTAAATACAGCATCTATTCAAATTATACCTACAACAGTTATTGCAATAAGAAATTCGTTAGGTTCAAGTAATGAAACTGCCATGATAATTCCAGTTTGGATAGCAACAATTTGTGCAGCGTGTGCTGCAGTTTTTTCAAGTAAAATATTAAGTAAAAAATTCTAGGAGAAAATATGAGAATAGTTAATTATTTATCTAATTTAGCAATACCAATTACCATATTATTAATACTTGTATGTGGTTTAATAGAAAAAAATAAAGTTTTTGATACTTTTTTAGAAGGAGCTAAAGAAGGAATAGAAAATGTATTAAAAATTTTTCCAACATTAATAGGTTTATTTGTTGCTATTGGAGTTTTAAGATATTCTGGAGTATTAGATTTTATAATTAAATTAATTTATCCTATTATTGGTTTTTTAGGAATTCCAAAAGAGATTATGCCTCTTGCAATATTAAGACCAATTTCTCGGAAGTGCTTCTATTGCAATTGGAAGTGATATTATGAATTTATATGGAGTAGATAGTAAACTAGGACTTATTGCATCTACTATCATGGGTTCAACTGAAACAACTCTTTATACTATAGCAGTATATACAAGTGTTGTAGGAATTAAAAAAATAAGATATGTATTAATTGCTGCATTAATAGGAGATTTAATAGGAATGATTACATCTGTCGTAATTTGTAATATTATGTCGCAAAGTTTTTATTGACATTTTTTGGTAAATAAAGTATTATAATATTATACTAAAAATAATTTATATCAAAAAATTTAATTCAATTACATTTTAAGGTGAAACAATGATTTTTAAAATCTTATTATTTTTTCTTATATTTTTTACTGTCAGAAAAATTATCGTAAAAATTTTCACAAAGAGGATATTAAAAAGAATAAGTGAATAGTAAAAGCAGATATTTTTTAAAAACAAAGTTGTCTACTAGGCAAAATAAAAATCTGTTTATTAATAGAACACAAAAATAGTTTTTTATCTTGCAGGGACGAAAAATGAGGCTATTTATAAAAAGCGCCCATTATAAATAGTTTTTATCTTCCTTTCCCTGCAGCCCCCATAGATTTTTTTCTAGAAAGTTTTATTTCTAATAAAAAGGATATTCTGTTTAGGGAATATCCTTTTTTCTTAACAAATTTATTATTTTTTTAAAAAGCGGGGCGCCCAGGAGTGCGCCCCCTACAAATTAAAAATTTAAATTACTTCAAATAACTTACTTGGGTTGTCTCTCGGTGCTACATTTAAACAAAAATCTTTACAGTTTGAAATTTCGTTATAAACAGTTTCATAAGCTAATTCAGGAAAGTTACTTTCTTTACTTAAGTGTACAAGTAAAGCATCTTTTAAACCAGAATTATAAAGATTTGCTAAAGTTTTACCAGCCATCAAATTAGATAAATGCCCATTATCTCCAGAAATTCTTTGTTTTAATATATATGGATAAGACGAATATTTTAATATTTCTGGATCATAATTAGATTCTAATAGTATGGATGTACTATTCTTTAAATGGCTTAGTAATTCTTCAGACATATGACCTATATCTGTTGCAATACTTATTTTTTTATTATTATAATAAATATTAAAACCACAAGGGTCCGCTGCATCATGTGGAATTGAAAAAGTAAAAATTTTAAAATCTCCAATTTCAAAATTTTCTGATATATTAAAATATTTTTTATTTTCTTGTGATATTTTACTGGATATATTGTCTAATGCTTTCCAAGTTTTTTTATTTGCGTATATTGGTATATTATATTTATTAGATAAAGTAGCTAAACTTTTTGTATGGTCTATGTGTTCATGTGTAACAAGAATTGCAGAGATTTCATTTCCAGATATATTAAATTCTCCGAAGGGCAGATATTATTTTTTTAGAACTAACTCCTGCATCTATTAATAAATTTGTGTTATCAGACTGTACAAAAAAGCTATTTCCACTACTTCCACTATATAAACTACAGTATTTTAACATTTTTTTCATCCTTTGATTATATTTTATTCTGTGACTCTTTCGATGTCTGCACCTATGTTTCTAAATTTTTCTTCTATATTTTCATAGCCTCTGTCAATATGTTCTAAATTATAGATTTCGGTTGTTCCTTCTGCTGCTATACCAGCAATTATTAATGCGGCACCAGCACGTAAATCTGATGAATATACAGAAGCACCATAAAGTTTTTCTACTCCTTCAAATATTGCAGATTTACCTTGGGCTGTTATTTGAGCTCCCATTTTATTAAGCTCGTTTGTATATTGAAATCTAGATTCCCAAATGCTTTCATTTATTATACTAGTTCCTTCTGCAATAGATAAAACTACACCCATTTGAGGTTGTAAATCTGTTGGGAACCCTGGATAAGGAAGTGTTTTTATAGTAGCTTTTGTAGGTCTTTTTTCATACCACACTCTTAATTTATCTCCATTCATATCCACATTTCCGCCAATTTCTAAAATTTTAGCAGTAATACATTCCAAATGCTTAGTTATACAATTTTTTATTGTTAAATCACCTTTAGAAGCAATAGCTGCGAGCATAAAAGTACCTGCTTCTATTTGGTCTGGAACAACACTATAAGTTTGACCACCTTTTAAAGATTTTACACCATTTACTTTAATCATATCTGTTCCAGCACCACGAATATCTGCTCCCATTGTATTTAAGAAATTTGCGATATCAACAATATGAGGTTCTTTTGCAGCATTATCTATTATTGTAGTACCTTCAGCAAGTACACTTGCAAGCATTGCATTAATAGTTGCTCCAACAGAAACTATATCCATATATATATTAGTTCCAACAAGTTTTTTTGCAGTTGCACGTACATTTCCACCTGTAATATCAACTTCTGCGCCTAATGCTTCAAATGCTTTAATATGTTGGTCAATAGGTCTTGCACCTAAATTGCAACCACCTGGAAGACCAACTTCAATTTCTTTTTTTCTACCAAGCATAGAACCAATTAAATAATAAGAAGCTCTAAATTTTCTTGTTAAATCTATGGGGGCAATAGTATTTGTTATATTTCTAGTATCAATTTCTATACTATTTTTATCTAGCCATTTAATTTTAGCGCCTAAACCTTCTAGAATTTCGCAAGAAAGTTTAACATCTACAATATTAGGTAAATTATTAATTATGCAAGTACCATCAATTAACAAAGTAGCAGGTAAAATTGCTACAGCAGAATTTTTAGCACCACTAATAGTAACTTCTCCTTTTAAAGGAGTTCCCCCATTAATAACTAATTTTTCCATATAATCCCCCTTAATATTAGCGTTTATTTCTAATTTAATTGCAATATAAATTAGAGTGTAATATTACACTCTAACTATTAAAAAATATATCATACAATTGCAAGTTTTACAATGCTTTTTAGGATTTTGTTAAGATTGTGCTAACCTTATACTAATATTTTGAAACATTTCAACTATTTTAAATTTAAAACTTATATCATCAGAAGTATCAGATAAAAGCTTGTATTCTTCAATGGACAAATTTTCTTTTATATTTTCTTTAGATTCTTCTGGAACTATACCGCTTGTTACATCTACAAAACACAAAGGAGGAAACATTACACACCACCAATTTTGGCCTTCAGCTTTACCAATTTCTATTTTTAAGGCATCATAAAATCCAGCAGGAAAAGTTATATCTCCATAAGATTTTGTAGGAAATGCAAAATTACCAATACTAAGGTTTACTGAATAATTATAACCATTTTCGTGTATAGTATTTTCAGCTATTTTTTGAATTTCATTTATATTTTTATTTGCTAAAGAAATAACATCTTCTTTAGAAGAGCTAGAATCTGA
This sequence comes from Clostridia bacterium, assembly GCA_017397545.1. Taxonomy (GTDB): domain Bacteria; phylum Bacillota; class Clostridia; order TANB77; family CAG-508; genus CAG-452. Next base: position 14,312 of record JAFQIK010000042.1, on the reverse strand, counting down.
AATTGTATTTATATATTCTAATACTTTATCTCTTACAATATATTTCAAATTTTGATCTTCGTGAGAATCACTATTTGCAATTACGTGTAATCTAAATACACTATTTTGTATGTTATTAGATACAGCATTTACATATGAAAATGCACATATCATACAATAAATAAATAATAAGAATATAATTAAAATAAAACGTTTAATTTTAGAATTAAGTAAAATATTTTTCATATTAAACCTCCAATAGAAATTTGTATAAAAATTGTTAATAAATCTCTTTAAAAAAAGTATTAACCAAATTTTTAAAAATATACATTGTATAAATGTCGAATTTAATAATACGATTAATATTGACATTTATAAAATAAAATGGTAAAATTTACCAGTAGAAAAACTTAGGGAAATACAAAAGATGGGGGAATTAATAAAATGAAAAAAGTATGTGGTTTTTATGTAAGTAGTATGCATTTGGTAACAATGATGTTACCTTATATAAAGGATAAAATAAACCATGAAATAAAAATAGAAACATTTTTTGAACATAATTTAAATAATAATATAACTAATGTATTAAATAATTTAATAATTAATAAAGAGGATAAAGAAAAAATTTTAAATATAAATTGGAAAAGTAGTAGATTAAAAAAATATTCTAATATTGAAAAAATTTTAAAAAACATAATAGAAAATAATAAAGAGATTAATTTATTAATAAGTGGAAGTGAAAAATACATAAATGAAGTAAATAATATATTAAATATATTTTTTGAAAAATATACTGCAAAAATAAACAATAAAAAAATAACAATTATAAATTGTTACGAAGTAACAGAATTTGATGACAATATAAGAGAAATATTAGATGAACATGAATTTATTATAAATACTTCTGGGATTCATAAAGTAGAAGAGATTTTTGAGGATTATAAAAAAAGAGTTGTAAATTAAAATGTATAGGTCAAAATATTAATTTAGAAATATAAAATTAATATTTTGGCTTTTTTATTAATTAAAATTAGTAATTTATTAAAAGTTAAATTTATTCAATTATTATAATTAAAAATCTTCGGTTTCCTCGGCTTCATCTGCGTGTTTTATAAATTCTAAAAGTAAATCAATTGAGCCTCTCGGTTCCCGCTTCCTCAATTGATTTCCTTTAAGAATTTATACAAACACTCCGCTCGCATTCGTCAATTCAGATTTTTTAATTATAATAATTTTTGAATTTAGAAATTTGATTTAATTATTATATTAATTTCATTAAACCAATATATAGTATTGAAAAGCTATGTTGTATCATCGAAATTCAAATTGGATAATATATGTTTTAAAGTGAACGCTGTGGGGACCGACAAGTTATAGGCTGTTACACAAAATCAAATCCGCTTGCAGGTTTTGTGTTACAGCCTATTACGCAGTTGGGGGTGAACGCTAAAACATTATATTATCCAATTTGAAATTTGAGGTTAAAATAAAAACAATGATTTTGCTAAAAGAAATTATAAAATTGAATTAATAATACAAAATACAATTTATTGACTAACAAAACAAATTGATATAATATAATAATGAAAAAATATTGAAAGGAGAGATAATATTTTGGAAGAAAAATATAATCAAGCTAAAAATATATTAGAAAAATATAATCAAACACATTTATTAAAAAATTACAAAAAATTAGATAATTCAAAAAAAGAATATTTATTAAACCAAATTACAAATATAGATTTTGAATTAATAAATAAATTATATTTAGAAACAAAAAAAGAAATAGAACTAGGAACAGAAAAAATAGAACCTATTAAATATATAGAAAAAGAAAAAATATCAGAAGAAGAAAAAGAAAAGTATTTAAAAATAGGAGAAGAAGAAATAAAAAAAGGCAAGCTGGCAGTAGTTACAATGGCAGGTGGGCAAGGTACAAGGCTTCGGACATAATGGCCCAAAAGGAACATATATATTAAATGTAAAACCAAAGCCTAAATCTTTATTTGAAATATTATGTGATAATTTAAAAAATGCAAAAGAAAAATATAATGTAGTTATACCATGGTATATAATGACAAGTAGAGAAAATAATAATGAAACAGTAGAATTTTTTGAAAAAAATAATTATTTTAATTATCCAAAAGAAGCCGTTAAATTCTTTATGCAAGGAGAACTTCCAATGGTTGATACCGAAGGAAAAATCCTTTTAAATGAAGAAGGAATAATTAAAGAAGCTGCAGATGGACATGGTGGTATTTTTGAAGCAATGTTTAAAAATAATGTTGTTAAAGATATGAAGCAGAAAGGAATTGAATGGATTTTTATAGGACCTATAGATAATCCTCTTGCAAAAATGGTAGATGAAATATTAATAGGAATTTCTAAAGAGTGTGGTGTTTTAGAATCTGGAAAGTCTTTAGTAAAAAGTAATCCAGAAGAAAAAGTAGGAGTATTTTGCAAAAAAAATGGAAAGCCAAGTGTAGTAGAATATACAGAAATAACAGAAGAGATGGCAAATGAGCTAGATAAAAATAATAATTTAGTTTATGGAGAATCTCATATAAATTGTAATATGTTTAATATTAGAGGACTAGAAATTATAGGAAATCAAAAACTTCCATATCATAGTGCATTTAAAAAGGCAACATATTTAGACGAAAATGGAAATATTATAAAACCAGAAGAGCCAAATGCTTATAAATTTGAAAGCTTTATATTTGATGCATTTAATAAATTAGAAGATATGCTAATTTTTAGAGTAAAAAGAGAAGAAGAATTTGCACCTGTAAAAGGAAAAGAAGGAGTAGACAGCGCAGAGACATCAGTGGAATTGTATAATAAATATTATGGATTGGATTAGTTAGGTTAAGTGTAATTTGTATGGAAGTGTGAAGTGAGAGGTGGGAAGTGTGAAATTAGGGTAAAGTCTACGAAGTATATCCCTAAAAGCACACCTCACACATCCCACATCACACCGCGAAATTATAATTTAATAAATATAAAATAAATATGGAGGTAATTTATGGAATATTTAAAAAAATATAATGAATGGTTAGAAAGCACAGAAATTGATAATGAAACAAAAGAAGAATTAAAACAAATAGCAGATAACAAAGAAGAAATAAAAGATAGGTTTTATAAAAATTTAGAATTTGGAACAGCAGGACTTCGTGGAATTGTAGGTGCTGGTACTAATAGGATGAACAAATATACAGTTGGAGTAGCAACGCAGGGACTTGCAAATTATATAATAAAAAATAAGGGGCAAGATAGAGGTGTAGCAATTGCATATGATTCAAGAATTATGTCTGAAGAATTCAGCAAACTTGCATGCTTAATATTAAATGCAAATGGAATAAAAACATATAGATTTGAATCTTTAAGACCTGCACCAGAATTATCATTTGCAGTAAGAGAACTAAATTGTATTTCAGGAGTTGTTATTACTGCAAGTCACAATCCGCCTAAGTATAATGGATACAAAGTTTATTGGGAGGACGGAGCACAAATAACTTATCCAATAGATGAACAAATAACAAAGGAAGTAAACAAAGTAAAAAGTTATTTAGAGATAAAACAAATCACAGAAGAAGTAGCAATACAAAAAGGTTTATATAATGTAATAGGGGAAGAAATAGATAGTAAATATATAGAATATCTTAAAACTCTTTCATTAAATCCTAAGATTTTTAAAGACACAGAAAAAAAAATAACAATTGTTTATACACCACTTCATGGAACAGGAAAAAAACTTGCTACAAGAATTTTAGAAGAATTAGGATTTACTAATGTACATGTAGTAAGCGAGCAAGCAGAAGGCGATGGAAGTTTTCCAACAATTGAGTATCCTAATCCAGAAGATCCAGAAGCATTTAAACTTGCATTAAAGCTTGCAAAAAAAGTAGATGCAGATATTGTAATTGCAAATGACCCAGATGCAGACAGAATAGGGTTATATGTAAAAGATGATAAAACAGGTGAGTATATATTATTTAATGGAAATATGATAGGAGTTATTATAGCAGATTATATAATTAACCAAAAAAGAGAAAAAGGATTGTTGAAGAAAAAATCAGCACTAATAAAAACGATAGTATCTTCTAATATGACGGATAGAATATGTGAAAGTAATGGTGTTTCAACATTTGAAGTACTGACTGGTTTTAAAAATATTGCAGCAAAGATAAAGGAATTTGAAGAAAATAATATGTATGAATTTATAATGGCATACGAAGAGAGCTATGGAAGTTTAGTTGGAAAAAAAGTAAGAGATAAAGATGGGATAGTAGCTCTAATGTTGCTTACAGAAGCAGCAACATTTTATAAAAAAGAAGGACTTACATTATGGGATAAGATGCTTAAATTGTATGAAGAGTTTGGATATTATAAAGAAAAACAAGCATCTATAACTCTAGAAGGAGCAGACGGAGCACAAAAAATAAAATATATGATGGAGAAAATAAGAAATAATCCACCAAAATTTGTAGGAGAATATAAAGTATTAAAATTTAGAGATTATTTAAATGATAGCATAATAGACTGTATAGAAGAAAGAACATATAAAGGAGATTTACCAAAATCTAATGTATTATATATTGAATTAGAAAATGATTTTTGGTGTTGTATAAGGCCTTCTGGAACAGAACCTAAAATAAAATTTTATATGGGAGTAAAAGGTGAAAGTTTAGAAGATGCAAATAGGTTAGTAGTAAAATTAACTGAAGGAATGAAAGAACTAATGAAATAATTTTCCTTTTTGAGACGGACTCTTTTTAGACAAAAAGCTAAAAAGAGTCCGTCTTAAAAAGGAAAAAATAAAATGTTAAATAAAAGTGACAAATTGTAACATAAATGTAAAGTTAAATTGGTAGAAAAATTTTTATAGATTTGCTAAAATATAATTGTGAAATTCGTGAAAAAGGGGAGATAAAAAATGAATTTTGGTGAAAAATTAACAAATTTAAGAAAACATAAAGGTTTATCACAAGAAGAATTAGGGTTTGAGTTAAATGTAACAAGACAAACTGTATCAAAATGGGAGCTTGGGCAAACTACTCCAGAAATGGATAAATTAGTGGAGCTTAGCAAAATATTTGGAGTAACTGTAGATGAATTAACAAATGATGGAGAAATAACTAATAATGAAGTTGAAAAAATAGAAGATATGCCAATAAATGATAAACCACAAAATAATTCAACTTTAAAAGTTATATTAATAATAATTGCAGTATTTATTATTGGAGCAATTGCAGTTTATGGATTTATTTTTTCTAAAATTTTTAATTTTGGAAAAGATGTTTTTGAAGAAGTAACTAATCAAGCTGGAAATATTGGAAACATGATATCAGGAACAATTGAAGAGCAAATGGATAGAATGGAAGAGGCTGACAAAGAAAGTGAACAATTAAAAAATCAAATATCAGAACAAATAAATGATATAAAAAAAGAAAAAGAAGAAGAAAATTTTGACGAGATGTACAATCAAGCACAAGAATGGATAAATAATGTGCAAAAAGATATGAATTCAGAAGACCAAGATTTTGACCAAATGAAAGACCAAGTTTTAGAAATGATGAATAATTTTTAAGGAGAATGTTAAATGATTATAGGAATTGTTATAGGAATTATAATATTAATAGTTTTTTCAATGTATAATACATTAGTAAAAATGAGAAATAAAGTTAAACAAGCAGAATCTGGAATAGATGTTTATTTAAATCAAAGATTTGATTTGATTCCAAATTTAGTAGAATGTGTAAAAGGATATTCAAAACACGAAAAAGATATATTTGAAAAAATTGTAAAATTAAGAACTGAATATATGAACAATAAAAAGACTAATTTACAACAAGCAGAAAAATTAAATAATAATATGAACAAAATAATAGCAGTAGCAGAAAATTATCCAGAATTAAAAGCAAGTGAGCAATATTTAAATTTACAAAAAAACTTATCAAAAATAGAAAGTCAGCTTCAAGCGGCTAGAAGAATATATAATAATGAAGTAACTAGATATAACACAAAGATTGCTACAGTTCCTAGCAATATAATTGCAGGTGTATTTGGATTTAAAGAAGCAAATTTATTTACAATAGAAGAATATAAGAAAGAAAATATTGAAATAAATTTAGGTGAATAATATGAAACAATTTGAGGATTTATATAATGAAATAAATAATAATGAAGAATTAAATAATGCATGGAAACAAGCTAGAGAAGAAGAACAAAAAATAAAAAAAGTTACTTTACCAATACATATAGTGATTTCATTAATTTTGTTAGTAGTAATGATAAAATCTATAGGATTTAATTTTATGGGTATGTTACCAATAATTATCATGATTATTTTTGCAAATTTAATAATATTTGTGGTATCAATGTTTTTCAGAAAAAAACAAAGAGAATACGGAAATGTATTTAAAAATATAATTATAAAAGAATTAATTAATAATTTTTATAATAATGTAGAGTATTTTCCAAACAAACAAATTCCATCTAGAATTTATGATGAGCCTAAATATAATGAATATTATAATAGATACCATTCAGATGATTATATAGAAGCAAAAATAAATAATAAATATGATATAAGTATGGCAGAAGTAAAAACAGAAAAAGTAGAAACTAAGAGAGATAAAGATGGAAATACGCATACAACCACTACAACAAAATTCCATGGAATATTTGCGAAAATAGTGATAGATAAATCAATAAAAAGTGAATTGAAAATTGAACAAAATGGAAAATTTGTTTTTAGTAAAAAAAGATTGGAAATGGATTCTAGTGAATTTGAAAAATACTTTGATGTATCTGCTACAAATAAAATAATAGGTATGCAATTACTAACAGTAGACATAATGGAAGAGTTAATTGATTTTGTAAATAAAACAAATATGAAATATGATATTGTAATAAATAATAACAATATATATTTAAGATTTCATAGTGGAACAATGTTTGAAACAGGAAGTCTTAAAAAAGGTGCAGTAGATAAAGATATGATGCAAAAATATTTTTATATGTTAAATTTCACATATAATTTAGCAGACAAAATAATTAAACTAATAAATGAAACAGAAATTTAAAAAAGAAAGGGGAGATTAAAATGGACAAAAAAACAACAAGTTGGGTAGCATATTTAACAATTATAGGATGGATAGTAGCTTACTTAGCAGGTGATAAAGAAGGGGCTAAATTTTATTTAAACCAAGCTTTAATAATATGGTTAGGAATAGTGTGTTTATATGCTGCATCAATAATATTAGTTTTTATACCAATATTAGGTTGGTTAGCTGCATGGTCTGCAAACATATTCTTATTTGTATGTTGGATTATAGGATTAATTAATGCAATAAATCAAGAAGAAAAAGAATTACCACTAATAGGACAAATTAGAATATTAAAATAAAAAGGATGGATTTTAAATTTTCCATCCTTTTATATTGCTTCTTTTAATTGCTCCATAAATATTTGCTTTTACATTAGGGATTTCTTTTTGAAAATCCCAGATTAATTTTTTTATATCTTCTCTTTTACTTATTCCATCCATAGGACAACATTTAGGCATTACTTCTATATTGTGCTTTTTTATAAAAGTTTTTATACTTTTTTCGGGTGCATAAATTAAAGGTCTGATTAAAGTAATTTCGGATCTATCCATATAAGATGTAGGCGCAAAAGTGTTTATATTTCCTCCATATAATAAATTTAAAAAAAATGTTTCTAAAACATCATCTTCGTTATGACCTAATGCGATTTTATTACAACCTTCCCTAATTGCAGTACTATTTAAAATACCTCTTCTTAAATTTGCGCATAAAGAACAAGGATTTTTTTCGTTTCTTATATCAAATACTATTTCTTTTATATGACTTTCTTCTTCTACATATTGAACTCCAATATTTTCACAAGTTTTTTTAAGAAATTCACTATTAAAAAATTCAAACCCTGGGTTAATACTGATTGCAATAATTTCAAATTTTTTAGGATAAAATCTTTGTAAACTTTTAAGCCCCATAAGTAAAGCAATAGAATCCTTTCCACCAGAAAGACCAACTGCTATTTTATCTCCATATTCTATCATATTATAATCATCTACAGCTTTTCTAATATAACTTAAAATTCTTTGCATAAAATCCTCCAGATGGTAATTGGTAATTAGAATTTGGTAGTTGGATTGAAAATTATAATTACCAAATGCAAAATGCCAAAAAACCAAGCGTATTAATTTTTTCATAATCATTGTTCAGAAGATAATATAGAACAGTAGAGTAAATGTAGGGGCGACTAGTAGTCGTCCGCTTCTTACAGAGACTTGCTTAAGAAAATATTAATAGAATTTTCTTCGAAGGGCGGGCGAACAATGTTCGCCCCTACATTTATTCTACAATTTTTAATTATTAACTGAACATATTTTTAATAATTATAATATAAACACCTAATTCTTGTCAAAATATTTAAGATAGTGTATAATAACCATGTATGCACTTATAGCTCAGTAGGATAGAGCGCTCCCCTCCTAAGGGAGAGGCCGCTGGTTCGAATCCAGCTAAGTGCGCCATGCTAAAATAGCTGTAAGCTATTTTAGAGTGAAAAGTGAAGAATGAAGAGTGAAAAATAGAAATGAAAGAATTTTTTATGAAAGAAGCTTTGAAAGAAGCTAAAAAGGCATATAAAAAAGAAGAAATACCTGTTGGAGCGGTTATTGTAAAAGATAATAAAATAATTGCGAGAGGTCATAATTTAAAAGAATCAAAAAATAGTAGTATTTCTCATGCAGAGATACTTGCAATTCAAAAAGCTAATAAAAAATTAAATGCATGGAGATTAGAAGACTGTGAAATGTATATAACTTTAGAACCATGTATGATGTGTATGGGAGCAATTGTTAATTCTAGAATAAAGAAAATATATATTGGAACATTAGATCCTAAAACTGGTTCTTGTAAATCTGTTATAAACATGGAAAATTATAAATTTAATCATATTGTAGAAGTAGAAACAGGAATATTAAAAGAAGAGTGCGAATATATTTTAAAAGATTTTTTTAAAAATTTAAGAGCAAAGAAACGGAGGAAAAAATGAAACGAAGTAGTTTCAATAAAAAAAGAATTATACATATATATGTGCTAATATTTATATTGGTAATTATAGCATTAATTACAGCAGCACTTATGTTTAAATATCATATAGAAGGAGAACAAAATTTACCGTTTAAATTAAAAAAGATAAATGTGATAAGTACAGCAGAATCTGATCTTACTCGATATGAAGAAGGTTCATGGCATGCAAGCATATTACAAAAAAATGATATTTATTTTGTAATTGAAAAAAATAGCAATTATAAAAAAGAGGAAGCTATAAAAAAAATAAGTTTCGAAAATTTTAAAGTAGTAAAATCAAATGAAGAAATAACAGTTAATGTTTATAAACCAACAACATCTGTAGGAACATATAATTATTCTGATGAATATAAAATACAAAATTCATTGGAATTACTAGGTGGAATGAACACTAATATGGAGACACTTCAAATTAATAATCAAGGAGGAACAATAGGATTTAGTGTTGCAGTAGATAATATTGGAGAATATGTTTTTAAGGAAAATGAAAAATTACCTAGCGATGGAAGATTACTTGCTAAAGCTGGAGTAGAAAAGGAAAATATAAATTTTACAATTTCTTTTGATTTAATAATAGAAACAGAATCTAATCATAGATTTAAATCAAATATAATTTTTGATTTGCCTACAGGAAATATATTAGAAGATGGTGTAGGGACAATGGAAGATACAGAAATGAAGAATGTTATATTTAAGAGGTTTTAATAAATTGTAATTTTGCGGTGTGATGTGGGATGTGAGAGGTGTGCTTTTAGGGATAGTCTACGTTGGATGGCCATAATTTCACACTTCCCACCTCGCACTTCACACTTCATAATGGTAAATCTAATTTCCAATTATTTATTCGAAAATTATCTTGATTATATTAAAATAAAATTATATAATAAATTAGTAAAGAGAAGTAAGTTAACTTTTGTATGGAGAGTAACTCAATAGAAACCTATGAACCTCGTCAGGTCCGGAAGGAAGCAGCGATAAATAGTTTATTTTTATGTGAGGTACTTTCCATAGAGAAGTTAACTTAAAATTTAAGGGGGAAAAATGTCTTATACAGCATTATATAGAAAATTTAGACCACTAGATTTTAACGAGATGGTGGGGCAAGAGCATATTACAAAAACAATAAAAAGACAGATTGTAGCAGGAAGAGTAGGCCATGCATATCTTTTTAATGGAGGAAGAGGTACAGGAAAAACCTCTGCTGCAAAAATTTTAGCAAGAGCAGTTAATTGTTTAAGTCCAAAAGATGGAGAACCTTGTAATGAATGCGAAATATGCAAAGCGATACTTTCTGGTTCACTTACAGATGTTGTAGAAATGGATGCTGCTTCTAATAATAGTGTAGAAGATATAAGAAGTATAAGAGAAGAAGTAAATTTTCTTCCAACTAGAGCAAAATACAGAGTATATATAATAGATGAGGTGCATATGCTTTCAACAGGAGCTTTTAATGCGCTTCTTAAAACACTAGAAGAACCGCCAGAACATGTAAAATTTATATTAGCAACAACAGAACCTCAAAAACTACCAGCAACAATTCTTTCAAGATGTCAAAGATTTGATTTTAAAAGAATATCTAACGAAGATGTTGTAAAAAGATTAAAAATAATTTGCAAAGAAAGTAATATTGAAATAACAGAAGATGCACTAAAAATAATTGCAGTTCTTTCAGAAGGTGCAATGAGAGATGCAATTAGTATATTGGAAAGATGCACAGGTGAACAAAAAGGGTTGATTGATGAAGACCAAGTAAGAGAATTAGTTGGAATTCCTAAAACAATGCAAATATACGAAATTGTAAAAGGAATATTAGAACATAATTGTGATATAGTAATAGAGGTTACTAACAATATTATAAATGCAGGTAAAGATGTAGATAATTTTTTATGGGAAATAATAAAATATATTAAAGATTTACTTGTTTATAAATCTAGCAAATCTTTAGAAATATATAATGCAGAAGAAAAAGAACAAATGATTAAATTATCAGAAAATGTTTCTAAAGAAAGATTATTACAATTAATATATGATTTATCAGAACTTGCTAATAATATAAAATGGTCATCACAAAAGGTTGTAATGTTCCAAGCAGGGATGATAAAATCTTGTTTAGAAATAGATGTGGGAAGTGCGAAGTGTGAAGTGGGAAATGTAAATTCTAATAATGTAAAAACTAGTGATTTGGTGCAAGATATCAAACCTACACAAAAATCTGTAGGGGCGACTAGTAGTCGCCAGCAGAATACAGCAACTGTGGCTAAACCCAAACCAACGAGGCCAGGTAAAAATCTTCCATATTGGAATAATGTAATAGACAAAATAAAGCAAAGTGGAAAAATGGGGATATATGTTAATCTTATAGGAAGTACAGCAAAAGAAATTAATGATATGGTAATAGAAGTTGATCTTGCTAATAAAAATTCTTTTGCAAAGCAAATACTAGAAACACATGAAAATAAGGCAGAAATAGAAAAAATAGTTTCGATAGAAGTGGGTAAAACAATGAGTGTAAGATTTTCAAGTGGAGAAAATAAAACGGAAACTAAAGCATCTACAAACTCTATAGAAAATATTGCAAATGATATGGATATACCGTTTAATATAATAGATGAATAAAGGAGGAGTTTAATATGTCAAAAAGAGGTGGATTCCCAGGAGGTATGGGAGGATTCGGAGGAATGAATATTAATCAATTAATGAAAGAAGCAAAAAAAATGCAAGCAGATTTAGAAAAATCACAAGAAGAGCTACAAGCAAAAGAATTTGAAGCAACTGCTGGTGGAGGAGCTATATCTGTAAAAGTAAGTGGAAGCAAAGAAATAAAAGAAATAAAAATAAGTAAAGATGTTGTAGATCCAGATGATGTAGAAATGCTTCAAGATTTAATTATTACTTGTGTAAATGAAGCCTTAAGAAAAGTAGATAGTGCACAAGCAGCATCGATGGGTAAGTATAATATACCAGGAATGCTATAAAACTGACAACAATTATTGGTGAGTCATTGGGACATAGCTCACTACAATAAAGTTGCTAAAGAGTAAGCTGTGTCCCCATACCTTGAAAAAAGGAATGATATAAGCAAATACAGAAATGCGTAAGAATACAGGAATTATCCACAAGAGGATTGTATAAAAGGGGAAAAAGACGATGTCATATTATTCACCATCAATAGAGAAGTTAATAGAGAGTTTTGAAAAGTTACCAAGTATAGGACATAAAACAGCAGTAAGACTTGCTTTTCATATGCTAGATTTAAATCAGGAAGATACAAATGATTTTATAAATTCTATTATAAATGCTAAAGCAAATTTAAAATATTGTAATAGTTGTTATAACATTTCTGATACAGATCCATGTCCAATATGTGCTAGTCCTAAAAGAGATAATTCTATAATATGTGTAGTAGAAGATGTAAGAGATATAATGGCAATGGAAAGAACACATGAATTTAAAGGGGTTTATCATGTATTACATGGAACAATATCTCCAATGAATGGTATTGGACCAGAAGATATTAAAATTAAAGAATTATTAAATAGAATAGGTCAAAATGATATTAAAGAAATAATAATAGCTACTAATCCTAGAGTAGAAGGAGAAGCAACAGCTATATATTTATCTAAAATAATTAAACCAATGGGAATAAAAGTTACAAGAATAGCGCATGGAATTCCTGTAGGTGGAGATTTAGAATATACAGATGAAATAACTCTTAGTAAAGCTTTAGAAGGAAGAAGAGAGTTATAAAATAAAACAAACCACTTCATATCATATAATTATGAGGTGGTTTGTTTTAGGTGAAAATTGTTTTGAAAAAATGCAAATGCTGTAGGGGTCGCCGCCCACGGCGACCCGAAAAAAATAACGGGTCGCTGTGGGCAGCGACCCCTACATATGTGAAATGGAATAATTGAAACCAATTACAAATTCCCCAGCAAAATCTCACAAATATCTTTTGTAGAATTTTTCTTTGCTAAAAGTCTAGCATTTATTTTCATAGATTGTAATTTTTCTGGTGAATTTAAAATTTTATACAATTCATCTTCAATATTATCCTCTTTTTTTATCCATATTGCTACACCTTTTTGCTCTAGAAATTCTGCGTTTTCTTCTTCTTGACCAGGTATTGGGTTGATTACTATTATTGGAAGACCGTGATGCTAAACTCTCTGTTGTTGTGAGTCCACCTGGTTTTGTTATAACTAAGTCTGCAGCACTCATTAATTCTGGGATTTTATTTGTATATTGTAGAACTTTTACAGTTTCATCAGAATTAGTTTGTGATACTAATTCATCAAATTGTTGTTTCATTTTTTCATTTTTTCCTGAAATTGCAATGATCTGAAGATTAGGAAAAGTTTCAATTAATGCTTTTAACATATTAAATACCTTGTCTTTGCCAAAACCTTGCTCACCACCTGCAAAAAATAATACAGTTCTTTTTTGAGGAGATAAATTAAATTCAGAGAGTATTTTTCCTTTATCGTAATTAGTTAAAAATCTATTAGATAAAGGTATTCCGGCTACTTTTATTTGATTTTCTTTTATTCCTCTTTCCAGTAAAGACTCTTTCATTCCTTCGTGAGCAACAAAGAAATAATCTACATATGCTGGATACATAAGCCATTGGCTATGTGGAGCGTAATCTGTAATAACTGTTGCAATTTTTAAGTTTATTTTTTTCTTCTTTTTTAATATTGCACACATATGACTACTAAAAGGATGTGTTGATATTATTAAATCTGGTTTATAATTTTGAATAAGTTTATTTAATTTTATAGATAACATTTTTTGTGTTTTGTCATTAAATTTTGCAAAAGTACCATCTTCTGAACCGTAGTAAACTTTTTTCCACATCCACTGTGCATTTTTTGCCATTCCAGAATAAGCTTTTGTAGTAACTTTGTTTAAGGCTTTATTAATATATTCTATACAATCTACCATACAAGTTTCTATATCAGAATAATTTATATCTATATATTCTTTTATACTTCTAGCTGCAGATAAATGTCCACCACCATATGAACCATAAAATATTAAAATTTTTTTCATAAAAACCTCTCTAAATAGTTTTAAATTATTTTATCCAATTATATCATAAAAAATTTATAAAAAAAGTATAAATTTTCAAAAAGAATGTAAACTATATTTAAAAATAAATAAAAATAAATTGTGATTTGGAAGGTTGCCAATGGGGACGTAGGTGTT
>JAFQIK010000041.1 GCA_017397545.1 Clostridia bacterium | reverse complement strand
ATTTGAATCTTCATATATCGTAGTAACAAACTTAATTGCAATATATGAATCTCTACTTTCTCTAAATTCTATTGCAGTTATTTTTTCTGAATTATTTAATACATAATCATCTAATGTTCCATCATTATACTTTTGTACCATCTCAGCTTGTGTTTTACCAGAAAATACATTTTCTAATTCTTCTCTTATAATTTTAATGTTTCTAAAAAAATTATATTGTTCCTTATTTTTCTCTTCTTCTGCATAGCTAAAAGTAACAGGAGAATTAGTTAAATTTGCTACATATACTTCATCAAGTTCTATAACATACATATAACAATATGTTTCAGTTTCATCCATTATCATTTCCAGCAACCCGTCAGAACTATCAATGTTTTCATTTTCTATTGATAATTCATGTTTTACTTGTTTAGCCAGTTCTTTATCTGATATTTCTCCTGAAATAAACTTATTTAATATTTGAATTATATTATCATTTCCACCTTTGTTAGTTTTGCTTCCTCCTTCTATTTTTCCTTTTTCATCTACTGTATAAGTATTTCCTTTTGGGCTTGTGTATGTTCCATCTTCTCCATTCCATTTATTTGGTAAATTATCATCCAAATAATCAAAATCCACCTTTGCATCTGTTCCTATTGCTGCTACTACTGCTGATAATAATTCTTCTTTTTCTGCTTCTATTTGTGTTTGCTTTGTTGCTGTTTCTGCCTTTTCAAATACCCCTCCATTTAGTGCTACATTTATTGTTACTCCTACTAGTATTAGCATTACTATGATTGTGATGATTAGGGCGATTAAGGTGATACCTTTTTCTCTTTTTAGAGTCATTCCTTCGAAGTGCGGACGACTGCTAGTCGCCCCTACGGCGTTTGCATTTAATTTTTTTCTTAATTTTTGCATTTGTTACTTCATCCTTTCTTTCATTTGCATTTTGCATTCGGCATTTAGTAATTGGTATATTTTATTGTTTTCTAAATGCTAACTACCAAACACCAAATTCATTTTCTAAAAGGATGTTATCATATCAACTTTTGTTTTTTAATAGTTTTTATGTTTATTTGTAATTACATTCTTTTGCTTTATACATTTTATTACATATATTTAACCAAAAATGAAAGTAACATAGAATTTTTTAATTTCTATGTTACTTTCATTTGTAAAAAATACTTTAAAGAAAAGTTTGCTAATTTTGTGTGGCATTTTAGTGCCACTTATCTATATTAATATACTGTTTAACTGTTTTTTATTTATTTGTTGCCAATATTCTCCGTCCCCGTTAGCACCCGTTGGCAGTTTTTGTTTTGCCAATATGGTATGCAATTTATTTTGACATATTCGGACTCTTTTTGCAAATTAATTGCCTAAACACACAACAGTTATATTTTCTCCATTGCCTCTCCAAGAATTTTCAAATCCTGTTCCACTATAATCATCTGTTGTAGCAGGTTCTTCTGTTCTCCCCTCTAAATTTATTGTCAATTGAGAATTTTCTGGATTGAAAGCATAAGCTCCTATGTTTGTTACACTTTCAGGTATTGTTATAGAAGTTAATTTTTGAGTACCTCGGAATGCATAAACTCCAATTGTTATAAGTCCTTGATTAAGATTTACTTGTGCTAAATTATCACACCCTGAAAAAGCTGATTCTCCTATAGTTTTTAGGCTGTTTGGAAAACTAACAGCAGATAAATTTACACATGTTTTAAAAGCTTCTCTTCCAATTTTTTCTAATTGTATGTCATTTTCAAATTCAAGTATTTCTAAATTTGTATTATCTTCAAACGCAGTAGCACCTATTTCTGAAATGGCATATTTTTTACCATCTGTACCAAGTATTGTTTTTGGTATTATTATTTTTTTAGTTGCTTCTAAATCTGCTATTCCATTTTCTGTTAGCCCTGTTATCATTAGTTTCCCATTTTTTGAAATCACTGTAAAATAATTATCACTATCAATTACAACTCTATCTACTAAAATAATATTTCTAATACTTTCATTAAAATGTAAAATAAAATTTTCTTCCTTATATTGAACTAAAATATAATTTTCTGGATAAATATCATCACCCTCATAACTACTTAGTTCTTTAAAAATAATATCTGTATTATTAAATCTTCCTAACTCTAAATTAAAAACTTCCTCTAAAGATTTATTTTCAAGTTCTGCTTTCAAAACTGCTAAATTGTCTGTTGGTGTAACATTTGCATTATCTCCTTCTGTTATTTTCCCATTTGCATCTACTTCATAAATATTATCTTTTGGACTTTTATATGTTCTATCTGCTACTACATCCCATCCTTCTGGTAATTTTATATCTCCAAATTTTATTTTTCCGTCATTTCCTATTGCTCCCATTACTGCTGATAATAATTCTTCTTTTTCTGCCTCTATTTGCATTTGTTCTGATGCATATTCTGCCTTTTCAAATAGACCTCCATTTAAAGCAACATTTATTGTTACTCCTACTAATATTAGCATAACAATAATTGTGATTATTAAGGCAATTAGGGTAATACCTTTATTTTGGGCAGGCACAAGACCTGCCCCTACAGGTTTTACATTTTGTTTTTCTTTCTTTTTTTCCATT
>JAFQIK010000040.1 GCA_017397545.1 Clostridia bacterium | reverse complement strand
TATGAATTTACATTATTTAATACTTCCCATGGATAAGTGCAATTTTCGAATACTTCTTTAAAAGCAAAGCCTTCCATATCTTTAAAATAATAATTTAATTCTAATTCTTTCATTTTGTCCTCCATTTTTATATAAAATTTGTATGGCAAAATTAATTGCAAACGTTGTAGGGGTCGCTGCCCACAGTGCCCCGCAATTTTTCTATGTTTTCGGGTCGCTGTGGGCAGCGACCCCTACCTTTATTTTTTTATCAGTATTCAAATTAAATTGTGCAAGATGCTGTTTTTCATTTGAATTTACTTGTATTTTTCTAAAATAGTACCTAACTCCCTTGCAAATTCTTTTAATAATACTATTTTTATTCCAATATCTTTTCCCTTAACGTAATCATCTGTTATTTGCTTTAATTGTTTTATATTTTTCATTTCTGGTTCTATTTCTTTTTTATATTTTTCTGCTCTATCTAATAATTTTTCTTTTATAGAAACTATATCTTCGTTACTTGCACAAGATATTCTTTGAAACAATTGATATGGATCATAATATTTAAATATTGGTATATCCATACATTCTTTATCTAATTTTTCATAAAATGTTTCCATCTTCATAGGTATACATTTAAATAATTCTTCTGCTTTTTCTGAATACATTTTATCTTTTAAAGCACCATTTATCATATAAAAATGATTTAAAATTTCATTTATTTCTTGTGTTTTTTCTCCTACTATTATTTGTTCTAATTCTTCTTCTGCATTATCACAATATTCAGATTTTAAAGCTGCTACATTCATTCCGTTAAAAAATATTCCTCTTATTGTTCTTACATCATAATCTATTAATCCTTTTTTTATAAAATATGTAAAATAAATAAATATTTTTACTGTATCTAATAATTTTACTTTTCCTTCTTTTACATCTTCTAATACTTCTTCTACTACACTAGCAAATTGGTCATCTGATATTTTCCAATACTCTTCTATAAGTAATCTTTTATACCCTGGAAGTTTACCTGTATCTATTGTATTTACTATTATTTCCATATTCTTTTTAAATGTTTTCATATCGAAAATTCTAGTTCTTACATAAATTTCTATAAATTTAAAGAAACGATATTCAACTTTAAAATTATAATAATAATTATTATCAAATTCTTTAATATAGAACTGTCTATTATCCATAAGTACTCTTGATGAAACAAGTATTGATTTATATTCTTCGTTATCTTCTATATTTACAAATTTATCTTTTGTTATTTTTCCTGCTTTTATTTCAAATGATATAGCTATTGTAAATATAAGCATTGTTTGAAGTATTCTATTATTTGTATTTGGATAATGTTTATTAACCATTTCAAATATTTTCTTAAAATCATTTAATGCATGTTTTAATATTCTTAAATTTCTTGTACCACTTTTATTAAATGTAGATATTATATAACCTGTATTTTCTCTTAAGAACCTTATTAATTCAGGATTATTTTCATATCTCATTAAAATTCCATTAATTATATAGTTAAACTCTGGTTGATACTCAAATGTTTCTCCTATTAGTTTTTCTTTTATTCTTTCGTAATCATTTGCTTTATCAAATACATACTCTATTTTGTCTTGTATTTTTTCTACCATTGGTTTATCTGTTTTAGCTAAATCTCCTTCTTTATCTAAAAGATATGTAGCTATAAATGTTTTCATTTCTAAATTTGAACTCTTTAGCTTTGTAGAAAGTTCTTTTTCATTACATATTATAATTGTTTTTATATGGTCATGCTCAACAAAGTTATTTATATAACCTAAAATATCTATAACATCTACATTGGCTCTTTCTAAGTCATCAAAGCATAAAACTTTATCATCTGTAGAAAAGAATTTACTATAATCAACTTTATCTCCACTTTGCGTTACACCAAAAAGATTTGCCATATCAAGACCTGTTTTTGCATATTCTGGTATTGATTGTTGCCCTGTTGAAGCCATATATTTTTTCATATTTTTGTCCATAAGTTGTGTAGTTTCTATAAATATTTTTTTGCTTATTTCCTCTAGATTTGATATTCCATATAAAGACATATATATAGTTGTATAATGTTTTCCATTTAATTGAAGTGTTTCTATTTTATTTCTTATTTTATTATTCCAAAAATAAGTTTTTCCACTTCCCCATTCTCCATTTATCATTATTGCATAATCTGTATAATCTGCTCTTATATAGTCCAAAATACTTTCTACTAAATCTTCCATGTTTCCTCCTTTAATCTTTTGCTATTGTTAATACTCCTACTTGTTTTGCTCCCTGTTTTTTTAAAACTTTAGCACACTCATTTGCAGTACTTCCTGTTGTGTATATATCATCAAATAATAATATTTTTTTATTTATGATTTTTTCTATATTTTTTGCTATAAATGCATTTTTAATATTTTGTTCCCTCTCACTTTTGTTTAAACTTGACTGAGGTATTATATTTTTTTGCTTTATCAATATGTTTTTTTCTAATTTCAAATGTGTTTGATTTGCTATTTCTTTTGCAATTAATTCTGTTTGGTTATATCCTCTTTCTAATTTTCTTTTTTTGTGAATTGGAACTGGAATTATTATATCATATTTTTTTAAAAAGCCACATACTTTTTCATTTTTTAATATTATTTTTGAAAATGTTTTATGAAGGTAAGCTTTATTATTAAATTTATAGCTAATTATTTTTTCCCTTATTAAATCTTCATATATAAATATGTGCATACTCTCATTAAAACTCATTTTTTTATGTTTTTTTATTAAATCTATTTGATATTTTTTTAATTTTAGTTCGCACCTTTTGCATAAACCTGTTTTGCAAATTTTATCACAAAATCCACATGTAGTTGGATATATTAATTCTAGAATATAGTCTAACATACTCCTCCTTAAAATATTTAATTTAGATTTTTTGGATTTTTTAAGAATTTAATTTTTTTGAAATAAAATAATTTTGAATTTAAATTTGTAATTATTTTAACATATATAAAAGATATGTCAATTTTTTCAATAATAAATTTTTATATGTAGGGTCGAACATTGTTCGCCCGCCATTCGAAGAAAATGCTATTAATATTCTTAGCAAGCCTCTGTAGCTGGCGGGCGATTAAAATCGCCCCTACATTTACTCTACATTTTTATGTTTTAATCTAAACAGTAACCAATTAAATTTTGCATAAGGAATTTTTTTTAAAAAACTATTGTATTATTTTTAAATTTATGCTAAACTATTAGATAGTCAGTTTATAAGCAAGATATAGGAGGTGCGTACATTATGGCAAAATGCGCAATTTGTGAAAAATCATTAAATTATGGAAATAAACTTAGTATAACACGTTCACATATTAGTAAAAGAACTACAAGAACTTGGAAACCAAATTTAAGAACAATAAAAACAATTATAGATGGTCAACCAAAAAAAGTTAAAGTTTGTGCTAAATGCTTACGTTCTGGTAAAGTAACAAAAGCATAACTTTTTAAATTAAGTATATAAGTTTAAGTAAAAAAATAGGTTCAAGACCTATTTTTTTTATTTGTTTTGTACTATAATTTTATATGTACAATGTTATTTTACTCTAAAAATAAGTTTTACAAACCCTCTTAAAAATTTAGGAACCTTTTTTACAACAATAGTCATTTTTCAAACACTCTCCTTTATTTTTATTATAATTTCTTGTAAATTTACAATTAACAAGAAATCCAGGCTATTCCAACCGCTACTACTATAACTCCTATAATAAATAGCCACCCTGAAAATGGAAGTAATATAACAAGCAATACCCCAAGCCCAAATCCTATTAAACATACTGCTAATGTTTTTTTAAATAGTCTTAGCATTATTACCTCCTAAAATTTTAAATACTTTTATTTATTATAATATATTAAATTTTATGTAAAAGGGTGATAGTTTTGAAGAACAATTGTAAGTCTAATAAGATTTCAGAAAATATTATTAATATAATTGAATTATTAAAAAACACCTATCCTGATGCAAAATGCAGTCTTGATTTTACTACTCCATTTGAGCTTGGAATTGCTGTTATGTTATCTGCTCAGTGCACAGATGAAAGAGTAAACAAAACAACTCCTTCAATTTTTGCAAAATATAAAACTCCTCAAGACTTTATAGATATAGATATAAATACTTTAGAAGAGTTAATTCATCCTTGCGGCTTTTATAAGACTAAAGCAAAAAATATTAAAGGATATGCAAAAAAAGTATTAGAAGATTTTAATGGCTCACT
This sequence comes from Clostridia bacterium, assembly GCA_017397545.1. GTDB lineage: Bacteria > Bacillota > Clostridia > TANB77 > CAG-508 > CAG-452. The sequence goes on along the minus strand of JAFQIK010000040.1, from coordinate 5,717 downwards.
TCCTGAAGATATTAACAAATTAATTACTTTGCCAGGAATTGGCAGAAAAAGTGCGAATGTAATTATGCTCGAAGCATTTAACAATCCTGTTCGGAATTGCTATTGATACACATGCAAAAAGAATTTCTAATAGGCTTGGTCTTTCTTTTAATAATGAACCTAATAAAATAGAACAAGATTTGCTTAAAATAATTCCTAAAGAGTATTATAAAGATGTTAATCATTTACTTGTATGGCATGGTAGAAATTTATGTACTGCAAGGAATCCTAAATGCAGTAAGTGCCCGTTAGCTGGTTATTGTAATTTTGGTAAAACATTTAATCATTGAATAAATTGTAATATAGATGTGTGATGTGGGATGTGTGAGGTGTGCTTTTAAAGGTACGCTTCGCAGGCTTGCTCTATTTTCCCACTTCTCACCTCTCACTTCACACTTCCATAAATCACAAATCTTTTTATTTTTTATGAATTTAAATTGACAATTAATATTAATAAATATATATTAATATCATAATTTTATATATTTTAAGGAGGATTTTTATATGAAAAAAAATAAACTAAATTTTATAATTACTTTATTTTTTATTATATCAATATTATTTAATACACATTGTTTTGCAAATGATGTAATGCTTATTTCTGAAAATAGTGTTGATAATTCTAGTACTAACAATATAATTGTTTCAGATTTATCTGTATCACAAGATGGTGAATATAGTATAAAAAATACTATAGATGGTAATGTATTCGCATCTGTAGAAACTCTTAATATTAACTCAGACAATAACGGAGGTATTATTACAGGTAATTTATATGTAATAGCAGATACAGTAAATATAAAATCAAATTTTAAATATTCTAAAACAGAAAAGGATGAATTAGGAAATTTCAAATTAGAATCAGTTAATAATTCTTCTACAATATATGGTAGTGTATTTGTTATAGCAAACAAATTTGTATTAGAACCAAAATGTGAAATAAATGGTGATTTATATATTTGTGCAAATGAAATAGAGTTATCTCAAAATGCTATTATTCGTGGAAATGTATTTGCTGTTGGTAATACTCTTGATTTTAATTCTGAAATTAATAATGGCGATTTATATGCAAATGTAAAAGACTTTAATATGAAGTATTATGGATTTATATATAGAGATCTGCATGTTTCATCAGAAAATGTAAATTTAGAAGGATATGTTTATAGAAATTCTTTTATAGACGCAAAAAACATTAGAACAACTTCTACATTTATAAATAGCAAAGATCTTTATATTGAAAATGCTTTAAATACAGCAATTTCTGGAGAAATTAAAGGTAATGCAAATATAAATTCTAAAAATATTAGTTTTAAATCTAAAGATGATACACAAAAAAATATAACTTGTTTAATTTCTGGTGATTTAAACTACTCTTCTAAAAACGAAATCCAAATTGAAGATAAAATAGTTTCTGGAAATATAAATTACAGTAAATACAAGTCTTCTAATAGTCTTTTATCAAGTATAGGAAATTATTTACTTGGATTACTTACATCATTAATTTATGTTGCTATAATTTATTTGATATTAAATAAATATGCACCAAAATTTATAGAAAAAATATCTAATATAAATTCTTATAGTATAATAAAATGTTTAGGAATTGGTTTTTTACTTTTTGTGATTATTCCTGTTTTATCAATACTATTGTTTGTAACTACTGTAGGAAGTTTAATAGGTCTATTATTAGCAATTATTTATACATTGTTATTAATAATAGCAAAACCAATAATTATTATAACAGTTTCTAAAATAATTAATAAAAAAATTACATCAATCAGCATATATGTAACTATTGGAATTACAACTATCATTTTATCATTAATCAATTTAATCCCATATGTTGGATTTATTGTATCTTTATTAGTTTTAGTTTCAGGACTAGGTTTGATTTCAAAATCTATTAAATAAAATGTAAAAATGAAGTAATATGTAGGGGTGGAATCTATTTCCGACCTTAAATGTATTTGGGCAGATATGGAATCTGCCCCTACAATGTTATACAATTTAAAATATTTATTTAACAATATTTTAATTCTTTTATTTCTTGTTTAAAGTCTTTAGCATTTATTATTGCACTTCCTGCAACTGCTATGTCTATTCCAGCTTCTTTTACCATGTTAATTGTATCTTTATTTACTCCACCATCTACTTCTATATATGTTTCTAAATTGTTTTCTTCTAAATATTTTTTTAGTTCTTTTGTTTTTGCTACAGTTTCTGGTATTAGTTTTTGTCCTCCTTTTCCTGGTTCTACTGTCATTATTAATACCATATGTAACATTGGTAAAAACTTTTTAATAGATTCTAAATCTGTTCCTGGTTTTATCGATATTGCTGGTTTAATATTATTTTCTTTTATATAGTTTATAAGTTCTATTACTTCTTCATCATTTTTACAAGCTTCGTAATGGAATGTTATTATACTTGGAGAAAGTGGTATATATTTATTAATATTTTCTTTTATATCTTCTACCATAAAATGTACATCTAGCGGTATATTCGATATATGTTTTATTGTGCTTGCATATTCGTACATCATCTCTCTTGTATCTTTTTCTACAAATTTTCCGTCCATTATGTCTATATGGTAGTAGTCTGTTCCTGCTACTTCTAAATCGTAAAATGTTTTAGTTGCTTTTTCTTTTTCTACTGTTAATATTGATGTTGATATTTCTATCATTTTTAACACTCCTTTATATATTTTTTCTTGTTTTATAATTTTTCTGAAAATCTAGCACTATGTGCATGACAAATCGCCGCTGCCATACTATCTGTTGTGTCATCTAATTTTGGAAGTTTTTCTACATTTAATATTGTTTTTACCATTTTTTGTACTTGTATTTTATCTGCTCTTCCATATCCTGCAACTGCTTGTTTTATTTGAAGTGGTGTATATTCAAATGTAGGTATATTGTTTTTGCATCCTACTATTAAAACTACCCCTCTTGCCTGTGCAACATTTATTGCTGTTTTTGCATTGTTATTAAAAAATAATTCTTCTACAGATATTGCATCTGGTTTATATTCATTAATAATTGCTGTTAAATCATCGTATATTTTTGTTAGTCTTAATGGAAATGATGTCCCTGCTTTTGTTGTTACTGCTCCTGAATCTATTAATTTAAATTTATTTCCTTGATAATCTATTATGCTATATCCTGTTATTGCGAATCCTGGGTCAATTCCTAATATTCTCATTTTTACCTCTTTTTTTCGGGTCGATGTAGGCATCGACCCCTACGATTTTATTGTTTTTTTGTAAATCATCTTTTATTATTCTAAATATTTCTGCTACGCTCCAAGCTTGAGCAATTGTTCCTTTTGGAAGGTTTGGTGTTTTTGAATCATATATTTCCGAAATAGTACCTATTGCTCCTCTTTCATATATTTCTTTTACAAATGTTTTTCTAACATCTTCTACAAATTCTTGTTTTTTTAGTTCTATTTCTTTTCTTTTTGCTTTATCTTTTTGAGTTCTAATTTTGTTATTTAATGTATCATAATAAAGTCCAAGTAACCATGGCCAGGTTATTCCTTGATGATAACTTGAGTCTCTTTTAAAGGCATCTCCTTCGTATACATCAATATATCCTTTTTCGCTTTTTGCAAGTGTTTTTAGTCCATATTTAGTAAGTAGTTTTTTTGTTACTGTTTCAAACATTTCTTCTGCAATTTCACTATTTGGATCTAATATTGGATGACTAAGTGATATTGCAAATAATTGATTTGGTCTTGTTTTAGTATCTCCTAATACATCATACAAGCATTTTTTCTTTTTATTATAGAATTTTTCTATAAAAGATTTTTGACATTTTTTTGCTAACTCTTCGTATTGTTTTGCTTCTTTTCTTTTTCCAAATTTATTGCTTAATTCTTGTATGATTTTTAAGGCATTATACCACATAGCATTTACTTCTACTGCCTTACCATTTCTTGGAGTAAATGAGTGGTTACCATATTTTGCATCCATCCAAGTATTTTGTGTATTTTCTGTTCCTGATGAAATTAGTCCATCTTCATCTAGGAATATGTTGTTATCATCTATATCTATTTTTTTACTGTAATTATCTATTATTATTACTAATTTATCATATATGTTGTTTTCTATAAATTTATAGTCACCTGTATATTGTAAGTATTTATATACTGCTTCAAATAATAAAAGCGAACTATCTACACTATTATATAATGGCCTATTGTCATATCCTGAATATCCATTTGGAACTAGTCCAAATTTTATATCTCTTGTTCCTGTTAAGAAAATATCTTTAGCTATGTCAAATCTCTTTGTACATAATATTATTCCTTCAAATGATATTAATGCATCTCTTCCCCAATCTAGAAACCAAGGATATCCCGCAATTATTGTATGAAGTCCAAAACTAGGTCTGTATACAACAAAATTATCTAATGCTATGCAAAAATCTCTAAGCAAATTTCTCTTTTCTAATTCCTCTTTATCTGCTTTTTCTATATCTTGCTTTTCTTCTAGTAATCCTGTTTTATACATTAATTCATTTATTCTTATAATTTCTTTATTTATTACTTTTTTTACATTTATTTCTTCTATATTTTCTTCTAGTGAACATACAAATTCTATTTCTTTTTGGCTTTGTGCATCTATTTCTACTTCATATCTTCCTGGAACACACAAATTTTCTTCTGGAAAAAAACCTCTTTTTTCTTCTTCTACATAATGCATATTATTAAATGTATCGTTATAGTGTTCTATATAGATACCATCAGAAATATGCATATATACTGGATTATTAGAATTACTGTCAATTTCTAATTTTAATTTTTTATCATTTATTCTTTGCTTTATATCAAACTGATGATTTGTAGTCATAGCATGGAAATCTCTAAAATTTACAACTGGAGATAAAGTAAATTTAGCATTATTTCCTGGATTTTCTATTTTATATAAAATACATACTGTATTTTTTCCATATTCCATACATATTAATTTTTTTATTGTTATATCTTTAATTTGATATGTAAAAATTGGTATGTACTCTTTTTCGAATTCTGTTTGATATTTAAATCCTTCAGATATATAGTTGTTACACATATTTGAATATAGATTATAGCTTGTTCCATCTCTTTCTATTGCTTCATCTAATTTAGAAAGTATTAAATGTCTTCTTGCAGGAGGTGTAAGTGGTGCAACTAGTAATCCATGATATTTTCTTGTGTTTATCCCAAACACTGTAGACGAACTATATCCTCCTATTCCATTTGTAATAATCCATTCTTTTGTTATTCCATCTGTTAATGATAATTCTTTTGTGTTTATTTTCATTTGTAATTTACTCCTTTAAATTAAGATTTCTATTTGTGTTCATTATCTATTTTTAATATTTATGATGTGTGAAGTTGGAAGTGTGAAGTGTGAATTTTAATATCCCACATCACACCTCTCACTTCGCACCTCTATAAATTATCTTCTATCTATAAATTTATTACTTATTTCTTTGTTTTTTTGCTGTATGCCTCTTTTAAAAATTTTTCTTTTTCTGTTCTTTCTTCTTCTTCCATTAATTGTCTTGATTTTTAGTGTATTCTTATATTTTCTTGTCTTGTTTTGTCGCTTTCTTTTATAGATTCTATTCTTTATCTATATTTGTTGCTAAATTTGCTATTTCTTCTTTCTTTTTTCTCTTTAGGTTCTTTTG
>JAFQIK010000039.1 GCA_017397545.1 Clostridia bacterium | reverse complement strand
CTTTTTTACTGTTTTTTAATTAAATTTGTGGAGTTTTTTTAAATATGCCTTTTTGCTCCTATAATTCCTATAAATTTACTCCTAAAAATAAAAATAACAAAAAACAATATTTTGTTTCTTCACAATTTAATTATTATTTTATAAGTGAAGGTGTACTATGGAAGAAGAATACAAAAATAAAATGTGCCCGACTTGTACTAATGATAATTGCACAAACAATATACAAAAAACAGAAAAACAAAATATAACAATTATAAAATGTGTAGATTATCAAAAGACAAAGTCAGACCAAAAGAAATTTTTAGATAAATATATAGAAGAGTTAAAATTAAGGAGTTTTAACAATGATTATTAAAATGTGTGCTAAATGTAAAAAAATAATTGAATATCCTAATACATACTGTCCTATTTGCCAAGAAAAAGTAAACAAACTAAAAGAAGAAAGGCAAAAGCTGTATGAAAAAAGATATGATAAAAAAAGAGATCCTAAATTAGTAAAATTTCGTAAAAGTAAAGAATGGTTAATGCTAAAAGAACGATATTTACAAGACCTACAATATAAATATGGTAATGTTAAATACTCTTATAAATGCGAAGATTGTATAGAGGAAAACAAGAAAGATAGTAATTATATTATACAGTTAGCAGAAGAAGTACACCATTTAGAGTTTATAGAAACACCAGAAGGCTGGAAAAGAAGACTAGACTATTATAATTTAAGGGCTTTATGTCATGGACATCATGATAAAAGACATAAACGTTTTCAAAAAAGAAAGGGGGATAAGCTATAATGAAGATTAATAAGTTTCAAGATTTAATAGATATATGTATAAAAGCAAAGGAATGCAATAGAGATATAGCATTGGAATTAACAGTACCTAATCAAGAAGAAACAGAAATAATTATTATAAAAAACAGTAATATAGACTATAAATTAGATTATTATTGTAAAAATTATAATGAAAATTTAGAACTTAATAGATGTAAAGATATAAAAATATTAAATGCAGAAATAATTATGTGGGGCACAATGTTAGCTACATATAAAATAAATTTTAAATAAGGAGGAATAATAAAATGAAATATGAAGCAGATAGAGGTTATACAGACCTACAATTAAAAAGACATGTAGACAAAGGAGAAAACTTAGAAGAGATATACGAGAAAGCAGCAGTAGAATTAACAGAAGAAAGAAAAAAATATTTAGTAGAAGAAAGAAAACTATATGTATTAGTAGAAGAAATACCAGAAGGAAATATAAAAGATATTACACCAGTAGATGAAATACCAGAAGGAGAAAAGGTAATAGATAGAGTTGACATCATAGAAGAAGACAAAGAAGAGGAAGCAACAACAGAAGACAACAAAGAAGAAGTAACAGAAACAGAAGAAAGCAAAGAAGAAATAGTAGAAGACAACAAAGAAGATAAAACAAAAAACAATAACAAAAGAACAACAAAAACATCTACAAAAAATGAAGAAAAATAATATAAAAAACTAGCGAACAGCTGTTACAATTAACCATAGGGGGTGGTCAAAAAAGTATTACTGCTCTATGGGGAACCGGTGCAGGGGAGTCTTCACAGAAAAAACTCCCCATAATGCGTTTGAGCTGATGAAAAAAATGCACCGGCAAAATAAAGGTGGGGATATTATGGCAGGTTATGGGAAACAAAGGGAACCAATAGACCTTATAATAGCTAAAGGTAAAAAACATCTTACTAAAGAAGAAATAGAAAACAGAAGGAACTCAGAAATAAATGTAGATAATTATAAAGATGTTAAAGCACCAAGCTATTTAAGTAAAAAACAAAAAAATGAATTTGCAGAAATAGCAACGAAACTTGTAGATATAGGAATAATGAGCGAGTTAGACGAAGATTGTCTAGCTCGTTATTTAATTGCTAAAGATAATTATTTGAAATTTACTAAATTATTAAATACAGCAATAAAAAATAAGGCTTCAAAACAATATAAAGATAATGCCGATATGCAAAGGATATTTTCTACAGATATTGAAGCTAATTTAATACATCAAGATAGAGCATTTAAACAATGTAACGCATGTGCTGATAAAATGGGTTTAACAATTACGAGCAGATGTAGATTACAGGTGCCGCAAGCACCACCGGAAAAACCAAAAGAAAATAAATTTGCTAAATTTAGTGTGATTTAATGATTGATAGAGTAACAGAATATGCTCGAAAGGTTGTAAACCGAGAAATATTTACAGGCGAATTACACAGGCTTGCCTGTGAAAGACATTTAAAAAATTTAGAAATTCAAAATACAGCAGAATTTCCGTATTATTGGGACGTTGCTAAATCTGAAAGAATTTTAGAATATGCAGAAACATTAACTATTGGAGAAGGATTTGAAAAGAAACCCGTACAGTTATTAGGGTTTCAAATATTTGATATGGGCTGTCTATTTGGTTGGTATAATCAAAAAGGAAAAAGAAGATTTAGAAGATCATACGAATCAATGGCAAGACAGAATAGTAAAACCTTTAAAAATGGTATTAGAGGAACTTATATTGCAGGCTTTAGCGGTTATTACTATGGTAAGCTGTTTACAGCAGCAACAAAAAAAAGACAAGCAAGGCTAGCATGGGAAGAAATGTCAAAGTT
>JAFQIK010000038.1 GCA_017397545.1 Clostridia bacterium | reverse complement strand
GTTGTGAGCAGTTGGCGGAACAGCGTGCCCTTTGAGGGGCCGCTGGCAATAGACCCTTATAGGGTCAAAGCAAAACCTCGCGTTTCACGCGAGGCTGCTATTTATCGGAATATTTTTTTGTTTTATACCAATAATATTGTTATAAGCATATATAGGTTTGTTAGTAAATATTTATGTATGAGTTTCTGTAAAAGTATACCTATTAATGCTATATTCAAAATAAAAAAGAGGTGTAAAAATGGCACTAGATTATAATATTATTGGTGAAAGATTAAAACAAGCAAGACTAAATAAAAGGTTAACTCAAGAAAAATTGGCTGAAAAGCTAGATGTTTCTGTTGCTTTTTTAAGCAGAATTGAACGTGGAAGTTCTCTTATTAGTTTAAAAAGATTAAATCAAATATGTTCTATTTTAGATATTACAGAAGGTGAGATTTTAAATGGAGTTTCTAAAGATTCTCAGGGCTACCTAAATAAAGACTTTTCAATTTTACTTAAAGATTGTCCACCAGAAAAAATAAGTCTTATTTATAATATTGCTAAAATTATTGTAGAGAATTAATAAACAAATTTATTTTTTATGTTGTAGGGACGACTACTAGTCGCCCGCTCTTCGAAGGCATTTCTTAAAACAAATAAATTTAACCAAAATAATAAAGTATAATTCTATATCGTACTAAATTTAAAACTAAAACACAAAATCCTAGTCACCACATTTGTAACTAGGATTTTTTAGTATGTCTTTATAGCTCGGGCGACTACTAGTCGCCCCTACATTTACTCTACTGTTTTATATTATCTCCTAAATATTAATAATCCCCTTCATTTTTTTACATGAAATACTTTCATTTTATATATATTTATAGTATAATATTATTTGTAATATATAGTTTAGGAGGAAATAAATATGTGGAGTTTTTGGTTAATCGTTGCAGGTATTTTCTTTATAATTGAAATGGCAACAGTTGGTTTTTTAATATTTTGGCTTGGAATTGGAGCATTACTTGCTATGGTTACTAGCTTTATAACAGATAGTATTGTTATTCAAACAGTTGTATTTGTTGTAATTTCTGGCATTCTTATCCCTCTTACTAAACCACTTGCTGATAAATTTATTAGTAAAAAATCTGTTGCAACAAATAGCTATTCACTTATAGGTAAACACGGAATTGTATTAGCAGATATTAACCCAATTGAGGCTACTGGACTTGTAAAAGTTAATGGCGAAACTTGGTCTGCAAAGTCTGAAGATGGAGAAATAATTCCTAAAGATACTCAGATAGAAGTTTTATCAATTGATGGAGTAAAACTAATTGTATCTCCACTAAAAATAAATTCCGTTTTATAAATTTGTTATTAATATTAAAATATAAATTTAAAGGAGGAAACAAATATGACATTTTTAGTTATACTATTAATTCTAATTCTAATTATCGCAATAAAATCAATCAAAGTTGTTAGACAATCTGAAGTTTACCTTATAGAAAGACTTGGTAAATTTCACAAAATAGCTGACGCTGGACTTACAATTATTATCCCTTTCATAGATCATGTAAGAAGTGTTGTAAGTTTAAAAGAACAAACAATGGATATACCACCACAAGGAGTTATTACAGAAGATAATGTTACTATTACAATAGATACTGTTGTATTCTATCAAATTACAGATCCTGCAAAAGCAGTTTATGAAATTCAATCTTTAAAAAGAGGTATAGAATACTTAGCAATTACAACAATTCGTGATATTGTTGGTAAAATGAATTTAGACTCTACTTTTAGTTCAAGAGATCTAATAAATAATCAATTAAGAATTTTATTAGATGAAGCAACTGATAAATGGGGCTGTAAAGTAAACAGGGTTGAAATTAAAGATATTAGACCACCAGAAGACATCCGTGATGCAATGGAAAAGCAAATGAATGCAGAAAGAAATAAAAGGGCTGCTATTCTTCAAGCTGAAGGAGAAAAACAAGCTGCCATAACAATAGCTGAAGGACAAAAAGAAGCTGCTATTCTTCAAGCTGAAGCTGAAAAAGAAGCTAAAATTAGAAGAGCTGCCGGTGAAGCAGAAGCTATTAGAGAAGTTGCTAAAGCTAAAGCTAAAGAAATTGAAATGGTTTATGAATCTATAAAAAATGCAAATCCTGATGATAAATTAGTTCAATTAAAATCTTTAGAAGCTTTAGAAGAAGTTGCTAAAGGAGAAGCAAATAAAGTATTTATTCCTTTTGAAGCAACAAGTGCTCTTGCAAGTTTAGGAGCTATTAAAGAAATTATGAAAGATGATAAAAAATAGTACAAATAAAAAATCCGCTTTCGCGGATTTTTTATTATTCTAATCCAAAACTTACACCTAATGCATCATTTATTTTGTTCATTACCATATTATCATCTATATGCCCTATTTTTTCTTTTAATCTACTTTTATCTATTGTACGTATTTGTTCTGCTAATACTACAGAATCGGCCTTTAATCCGAATTCTTTTGAGTCTAACTCTATATGTGTAGGAAGTCTATTTTTATTAAGTTGTGATGTTATTGCTGATACTATTACTGTTGGACTATATTTATTTCCTGTGTCATTTTGTATTACTAAAACTGGTCTTATTCCTCCCTGTTCTGAACCCACTACTGGACTTAAATCTGCATAAAACATATCTCCTCTTTTGATTATCATATTCTTCACTCCTGCAATCTTTAATATTTCATTTAATCTATATATTTTAGATACACGTTTCGAGAATAAGAATATAATTTACTTAAAATTTATATATCATTTTTAATTTCTTTTAGCTTAAAAGCTAATATATCATCCTTTTGTAAATTATTTATTTTTATCTCATTATATAATATGTAAATTATTGTCTTTTGTGTTATATCTTGTATTTCTAATTTACTTATTTTTCCTTGTGCTTTATCAATAAACAATTTTTTATATGCTATATATTTATTACCATTTTTTATTTTTACTTCTAGGACTATTTCTTCTTCATTCTCAGATACATTTGTTTCATTTGATTCTTTGTAATCATTTACAAAATCCATTAATGTTATATTGTTTTCTCCTATATATGGATAGTTTTCGTATATTTTGTTTAAATTTAAAGCACTATTTTGTACCATTAAATTTGTACCATCATATATAAAAGACACTCCATTTAAATTTTCTGGTTCTAATATTTCTCTTTTAAAAACATTATTATCTTTACTATATTTTTCCTTTATTTTATATTTATTACTATTTTTATTAGATTCTATTAAAACTTGCGCTTCTGCTTCATATGAATTTATATCTAAAATATATTGTGTAATTTCCTTAGTTGACTTGTTACTCATATTATTTCCATTTTTTAATGATTTATAATTGATTTTTATAAAAAATATTACAATTATTATTACAATAACAGTAACTATGGTTATAATTTTTTTCATTTTTATGCACTCCTTTTTGTTCAAATAAATTGCAATTGCCTAAATTGTTTATATTACAATCTTCAGTAACAATTGCTTGTATAATATAATGTTTTTTCGTTCTCCCCCAACTGCGTAATAGGCTGTAACACAAAACCTGCAAGCGGATTTGATTTTGTGTAACAGCCTATAACTTGCCGGTCCCCACAGCGTTCACTCTAAAACATTATATTATACCGCAATTTGATAGCATATTCCTATAATAATTATTTAAAATTCGGCATATAACCATAATTTTTAATTCATTTCATCGATTTAATGAAAATTTAAAAATTTTCATTAAACCGTTAAAGCAAAATCATTGTTTTTTGAAATTAATGAGCCGACAGCCCTTTGAGGCGGGGGAATACCCGTGAGCTTGGAGGCCTTTAATTTCAAAAAATAATATTTTGCTAAAAACAAATTATAGAATTAAATTTAAAGATACAAACTACAATTTATTCAAAATAATATTTGTTAAAAAAAGAATAGCATTATGCTATTCTTTTATAAATCTATTCATATGTTATTAAAATATTCTTCTAGGACTTCCACTAATTCATTAATTTGCTCTATTTTATTTACCTTTTCCCTTATAGTGCTAGAATCCTTTAAATTTTTTATGTACCAACAAATATGTTTTCTCATTTCTCTTATTGCAATATATTCTCCCTTTTCTTTAACTGCTAGCGTTAAATGTTCTTTTATAACAGATAATTTTTGGATGTTAGAAATTTCTTCTTTTTGTTCTCTATTTAATTCTTTTATTATATTTGTAATAAGCCACGGATTACCTAAAGTGCCTCTTCCAATCATTATTCCATCTACATCTGTATATTCAAACATCTTTCTTGCATCCTCTGCTGTTTTTATATCCCCATTTCCTATTACGGGAATTCTTACATTTTCTTTTACATTCTTTATAATATCTAAATCTACATGTCCAGAATAATACTCTTCTCTTGTTCTTCCATGCACAGTTATTGCTGATGCACCTGCTTCCTCTATTATTTTTGCAATTTCAACAGCATTTATATTCTCATTATTCCAACCTTTTCTCATTTTTACTGTTACAGGCTTATTTACATTTTCTACTACACTTTTTACTATTTCTCCCACTAAATTTGGAGATAATAATAATTTACTTCCATCACCATTTTTTACTACTTTTGGTGCAGGACATCCCATATTTATATCTATTATATCTGCATTTTCTGAAATTTCTTTTGCTGTCTTCCCCATTACCTCTGGGTCACTTCCAAAAATTTGAAAAGCAATTGGTCTTTTTTCATTTTTTATATTTAATAATTTTTTTGTTTTTTCATCATTATAAAATAAAGCTTTACTACTTACCATTTCTGTTACTACCAAACCTGGATTACTATATTTTTTACATATGCTTCTAAATGGCAAATCTGTAATACCAGCCATTGGTGCAAGTAAAACATTGTTTTCTAATTCTACATCTCCTATTTTTAATTTGTGTATATACATATGTTACCCCTTTTAATCTTGTATATTTTATTCATTTTGGGCGGAGCAAGCCCCGATCCTACCTTATTCGCTGAACATATTTCTATTACTTCTTGCACTAATATTCAATAACAATCCTATTAAAATAAAATTTGTTATTAATGATGTTCCTCCATAACTAACAAATGGTAATGGTACGCCTGTTATTGGAAGAAGGCCTATTGTCATTCCTATGTTTTCTAGTACGTGAAATAATAATATTCCGTGCAATCCCTATTGCTATATAAGATCCTAAATCATCTCTTGCGGTTTTTGCCACATTAATTGCTTTTGTAATTAATATTACATAAACAACTATTATTAGTCCGCAAACAATAAATCCTAATTCTTCTCCTATCATTGCAAATATAAAATCAGTTGTTTTTGGATATAAAAATCCTAAATGTGTTTGAGTCCCTTTAAGAAATCCCATTCCAAAGAGTTTTCCCGCTCCTATTGCTATCTTAGATTGTATAATATTATAACCTGCTCCCCTTGGGTCCAAATTTGGATTTAAAAACACATCAATTCTTGATTTTGCATGTTCTGGTAATATAAAAAAGTACATAAGTGGAATAGTTATAAGTAAAATTAAAAAAGCTATTATTATATATTTTTTATCAATGCCTGCTACAAATAAAATTAAAACTAGAGATATTACATATGCTATAGCTGTTCCATAATCTGGTTGAATTATAATTAATAGCAATGGTAAAAAAACTGTTCCAAATATTATTGCTAATTTTGATATTTTATTAATTTCTTTTCGTGATTTTTTTTGTATTTCTACAATAACATAACTTAAAAACATTATTACAAATACTTTTGCAAGCTCTGCAGGCTGAAATGCAAAAAAACCTATATTAAACCAACTAGTAGCACCATTTACTGCTGGTGTAAATAATACTGCAATTAATAACAGTATTGATAATCCATATAAATATGGTGAAAATCTTACTATAACACTATAATCTATATATATTATACCTATCATTATAGGTATAGCTATTAATATCCACGTACATTGTTTTTTAAATTCATCTAAATTAGAATCTATAGTTGCACTATATAAAGCTACTAATCCTATTATTAATAGTATACATATACATATTAATATACTCCATTCTGTATTCTTTAAAATCCTTTTGTTCATATTATCCTTTCTTTTAAATTGTAATTTGTGTGAATAATTTGTTTCGAAATCTGTAGGGGTGGCTGCCCACAGCGACCTGTTTTTGCATATTTACGGGTCGCTGTGGGCAGCGACCCCTACAATTCTTAAAATATATTATTAATCTAATTTACAATTTATAACTCATCTATCCTTATTATAAAAGCAAGTAATTTAAATACTTGCTTTTGTATTACTTATTCTGTTTTATTTTCTTCTTTTTTTGGTTCATCTATACTTTCAACTTTTTGTTCTGTTTTTTCATCTTCTTTTGTTTCTTTTTTCTCTTCTAGTTCTATTGGTTCCGTAGTATTTTCTTCTACTTTATTTATCTCTCCTGTTTTATTTTCTTTTATATCTTCTTTATTTTCTTTCTTTTTGTCATCTTCGTTTTCTTTTACTATTTCTTGTTTTTCTTCCTTTTTATCTTCTTTACTTTGTTTTACTTCTTCTTTTTTATCTTTATTCTTACTATCTACATTTTCATTTTTTATTCCATTTTTAATATTTACTATTGGAATATTAGCATAAAGAGATGGGGCTCCCTTTGTTCCATCTTCTCCTACATCATTTGTAAGTCTAACATCAATAGCAGATTCTTCTACTTCTATATATTTTTTTATTACTTCTATAATTTCTTGTTTCATTAATTCTAAAAAATCAGCTGAAACATTTGCCCTATCTTGCATTAAAACTAAGTGTAATCTTTCTTTTGCAGTATTTTTGCTTGGTGCATCTTTTGTTTCTGATTTAACTAACTTTTTAAAAAAATTTGCTATATTCTCAAACATCTTAAATTCCCTTCTAAAAGCATAGCTTTTGCATTATATTTACAATGTATTATTTTCTTTTAAACCAACTTTTTATTTTTGCCCATAATCCTTTTTCTCTACCTGGTATTGTAACATCAATATTTTCTCCTAACACTCTTCTTGCTATTTCTATATATGCTTTTCCTGAAGGTGCTCTTCTATTTTTTATTACAGGTTCTCCTTTGTTAGTTTGAGTAATTATATATTCATCATCTGGAACAACTCCTATTAAGTCTACAGATAACAAATCTACAATATCTTCTACTTCCATCATTTCGCCTTTTTTAACCATATTAGGTCTTAATCTATTTACTATTAGTTCTGGATTTTTTATTTCTGAGCTTTCTAATAATCCTATTATTCTATCTGCATCTCTTATTGCAGATATTTCTGCAGTTGTAACAACTATTGCTCTATCTGCTCCTGCAATAGCGTTTTTAAACCCTTGCTCAATTCCTGCTGGGCAATCTATTAATATATAATCAAATTCTTCTTTTAACTTTTTAGTTAATTCTATCATTTGTTCTTCGTTTATTGCTGATTTATCTCTTGTTTGAGCGGCTGGAAGTAAAAAAAGTTCTTCAAAGCGCTTGTCTTTTATTAATGCTTGTCTTAATTTACATTTTTCTTCTATAACATCTACTATGTCATATACAATTCTATTTTCTAATCCCATTACAACATCTAAATTTCTAAGTCCTATATCTGTATCTACTAATACTACTTTTTTACCATTTTCTGCAAGACTTGAACCTAAATTTGCTGTTGTAGTAGTTTTACCAACTCCACCTTTTCCTGATGTTATAACTATTACTTCTCCCATTTGTTATTTCCTCCTCAAAACAAAATACGGATTAATTTCACAAAATAAAAATAACTGTATTTTTTAATACAGTTATTTTATAATTTTTTCGTTAAAAAGTCAATGTATAATGGCAAATTAATGATTTCCGTAAGTATTTTTTATTGTACTTATTTTACATATAATACTATCCTACTAGCATTATCAGAACTAGAATCTGGCATATTAGTTGAATTACTCCTATAAGAAGCTGAATTAGTATTATTATATTTACCTCCTCTAGCCGTTCTACAACTCCTATTATTTGCCTCTGCAGTCCATTCTAATCGACATCCTTCTAAATCATATATATTTACTACTTTATCTGCTTGTGTATATCCTGTTCCTATTTTTGCATCTCGTGATTTTCTTGTTCCTGCGGCACCAACATTATAAATCTCGCTACTTCCATCTAGTTTATTATTTGCAAATTTCATTACTTGATCATACTGGCATCCCCATATCATATTGCTTTTTACACTATCTGAAGTTATGCTATTTGAAAACTCTTTTTGTTTTTTATACATTGTATACCAATTATTATTTGTACCACTATAATTTTCTTCTGCTTTAATTGTTACTATTCCATTATTAAATCCAGTAGTTTCATATCTACCTACATAAAATCCTCCGTACTGAATTACACTTTCTGCCATTTCGTCAAAATCATTTTGTAATTTGTTATAGAAATATGTTGCACATTCTTCTGTCGTCGAATCCTCATTAATACTCATTTGTGCTATTTCTTCATTCGTACTAGCCATTATTATATTGCTATATACTGCATCATATTGATTTCCTTTTTTGTATTCGTATTCATTTGTCATCGCCCTAGGTTCCATATATGAAGTTCCTCCATTCAATATTGCTAAACCACTTGTATTTCCACTTTCATCAAACGAATAAGAAATTCCTATATAATGTTCTTCCCCTTCTTCTCCTATTTTGGCCATCATAGGATATATTCCACTTGACAAATCAACTTGCTCTGCTATTGCATCTTTTACTTCTTCCCAATTAGGAGATTTGCCATAATTTGAGGTTATTCCATCTATCGATTTTATTTTATCACTTATATCTATTACTGAATTTTCTACTGGTATCCATACAAATTCATTTTTATTTTCATCTGTTATTACCAATCCAGATTCTATCTCATCTTCTCCTTCTTTTGAAGAAATATTAAATCCATTCGGTAAAGGAATTATATCTTCTCCATTTGTCATAGCTTCTACTGTTTCACTCCATCTATCTGGTTTTATTTTTGCTATCTGCCATTTAGCTGAAATTTCTCCATAATTATTTTGTTTAGAATATATTTTAATGGTTCCATCTAAGTTAGTAACTGTTATTGTATGACCATTACCTTCAAAATTCCCCTTGAAAGTAGAAGCTTCACTTCCTATTGCAATCCAATCTGTAGTTAACTCTAAATCTATAGCACTAAATTCTAAATCATTTTTTAAAATATATGAACTAGTATTTGTAAATGTATAATATTTCCCATCTATACTAATTTGCTTATCTTCTTCCCCTATTAATAATAATTGTTCTACTGTATATATTGGTATTACTTCATCACTACTAAAATATGAATTATATATATCTTCTATGCTACTTTTAGGCTCATATATTTTTTTAGTTTCTTCTATCATTTCTTTTTGTGCTTGTACCTTGTTTGCAACTATTACATATGAGCTTATTAAAAACGATACAAAAAACAGTACAGATACTAGTACTATTATTGTTATTGCACCTTTCTCACTTTTTATTTTTTTCATTTGTTTCCTCCGATTTTTTTATTAATTATATTGTATTATTTTTTAATTAAATTTGCAATATCTATAACCTAAAATATAATGCTTTAATTGGTAAATTGTAATTTGTATGGAAGTGTGAAGTGAGAGGTGGGAAGTGTGAAATTAGGGTAAAGCCTACGAAGACTACTCATAAAAGCACACCTCACACATCACACATCACACCGCAAAATTACAATCTTTTGAAATCTTGAATTGCTGTTTTAAAAATAGTATAATATACACTTATAAGGAGTTTGATTAAAAATGAATTTAAAATATTTAAAGAAATTAGAATATAATAATATATTACAAATTTTAGAAGGTTTTGCTAAAACTTATTTAGGAAAAGAAAAATGCAAAAATTTAATCCCTTCTAATAATGTTAGTTATCTTTTAGAGCAAACATATCAAGCAGTTAATGTTATTTATAGAAATGGTTCTTTACCACTTGCTTCTATTCCTAATGTAACTATTGCTATTAAAAATTTAGAATCTAATTTTTCACTTATTCCTTCTGATTTGCTCGAAATTGCAAGTATTTTAAAAACTTCAAGAGAGCTTAAGGAATATATATCTTCTGATAATGAAAATATTGATTTGCTAGTAGAATACTTCAATTCTCTTTACGCCGATAAAGCAATTGAAAAAGAAATTTTAGATAAAATTTTAGATGAGAATACAATAGCAGATAATGCTTCTTCTAAATTAAATTCAATTAGAAAGTCTCAGAAAAATTTAGGAATAGAAATTAAGAACAAATTAAATTCAATTGTACACTCTTCTAGCTATTCTAAATATTTACAAGATAGTATTGTAACAATAAAAAATGAAAGATATGTAATACCTGTAAAAGAAGAATATAGAGGCCAAATAAAAGGCTTTATTCACGATGTTTCTTCTAGTGGTTCTACTGTTTTTATTGAACCTTTATCTGTTTTTGAATTAAATAATGAATTAAATAATTTAAAAGCAGAAGAATCAATAGAAATTGCCAAAATTTTAACTGAACTTTCTAGAAAATTATCTTTAATTACTGATGAACTAAAAAGCAATATAAAATTAATCGGAGAAATTGATTTTATATTTGCAAAAGCAAATTATAGTAAATCAATAAATGGAATAAAACCTAAGCTAAACGATAACAAAATAGTAGACTTAATAGAAGCAAGACATCCTTTAATTGATGCTAATAAAGTAGTTCCAATAAATATAAGCATTGGAGAAAAGTATTCATCCTTAGTCATAACAGGTCCAAATACAGGAGGAAAAACAGTTTGTTTAAAAACTTTTGGACTTTTACTCTTAATGGCATATAGCGGAATTTTAATACCAGCAAACGAAAAAAGTAGCATTTATATTTTTGATAATATTTTTGCAGATATTGGAGATGAACAAAGCATTTCAGAATCGTTAAGTACATTTTCTTCTCATATGATTAATATTATAGAAATTTTAAATAATGTTACTGATAAAAGCTTAGTTCTTTTAGATGAACTTCGGTTCTGGAACTGACCCAATTGAAGGTAGCCGTCTTGCAATTAGTATTCTTGATTATTTTTATAAATTAAATGCAACTACTATTAGCACAACACATTATCAAGAATTAAAAGAATATGTACTTTTGACACCTGGATTTGAAAATGCAAGTTTTGAATTTGATTTAACAACACTCTCTCCAACATACAAATTATTAATAGGAATTCCTGGTAAAAGTAATGCATTTGAAATAAGTAAAAGACTTGGACTAAATACCCAAATTTTAGAAAAAGCTATGTCTTTAATGAATTCAAATGATATTAGAATCGAAGATTTATTAAAAGAAATTTATGATAATAAAATAGAAATTGAAAAACAAAAAGAAGAAATTACTAAAAATTTAAATCAAGTAGAATTATTACGTAAAAAATTAGAAAAAGATTATTCTGCTTCTGAAGAAAAAGCTATATTACTAGTAGAAAACGCAAAAAAAGAAGCTAGAGACATTTTATTAGATGTTAAAGATGAAGCAACTAAAATTATTAAAAAAATGAACTCTATAAAATCTAAAAATAATGTTCAAGATTTATATAATTTAAAAAATGATATAAATGATAAACTAAAAACATTTTCAGTAAATTATAATCAATCTCAAAAAAGCAATTTGTCAAAAGAAGATATTGTTATTGGTTTAAATGTATATGTTATACCTCTAGGGAAAAACGGAATTGTAAAAACTCTTCCCAACTCTTCCTTAGATGTTGAAGTTGAAATTGGAAACTTAAAAACTAATATTAATATATCTCAATTAGTTAAAATTAGTAAACCTGAAGTTAAAGAAAAAATAATTACTTCTAAAAAACCAACTAATAGCTTTAAATCGAAAACAATTTCTCAAGAAATTAATGTTATAGGACTTACTGTTGATGAAGCACTTACTATAGTTGATAAATATTTGGATGATGCTAAGCTTGCTAAATTAGAAACTGTAAGAATTGTGCACGGAAAAGGTACTGGAAAATTAAGAAATGGAATACATGCTTTCTTAAAAAAACATCCTCATGTAAAAACTTTTAGAATGGGAAGTTTTGGTGAAGGTGAAATGGGCGTAACTGTTGTAACTTTAAAATAAATTATTTCTAATAGTGAATAAAATTTTAATAGTATTTTTATAATTAATTTATTCAGTAACAATTGCTTATATAATATAATGTTTTATCGTTCTCCCCCAACTGCGTAATAGGCTGCAACACAAAACCTGCAAGCGGATTTGATTTTGTGTAGCAGCCTATAACTTGTCGGTCCCCACAGCGTTCACTCTAAAACATCATATTATAACGCAATTTGATTGAAGCTTTTTATAATGATTATTTTAATTTTGCTTGTAGCTATAACTCCACCTCTCGCTACTCTAAGAAAATGTTATACGAGTACAAATAGAAAATTTTTCTCTATCTTCATCGGATTAATGAAAAATTTATTTTTCATTAATTTTTTAAAAGATAAAATATTAATTTTGACAAACAAAGTTGCCGACAGCCCTTTGAGGCGGGGGAATACCCGTGAGCTTGGAGGCCTTTGTTTTCAAAATTCATATTTTATCTAGAATTAAACAATATATAAATTTTATTTTTTAAGTACAATACATCTATTACAACACCAAATAAAAAAAGCTTTAATACAATTATTTATAACATACGAAAATATTTATTTATTATTAATAGGAGTTATATCACCAGATTTTATTAAGCATTGTTTTGTTAAATATGGTCCTACAAGTTCATATATCAAAATAGCAAATAGTGTTATGTTTTTTATTAATTCTCCATCTCCTGCTAATACTTCTTGCGCTTTTATACTCATTCCAAGCGCTACACCTGCTTGTGGAAGAAGTGTAATTCCTAAATATTTTTGAACACATTTATCACATTTAAAAGCTTTTGCACTAAAATATGCTCCATAGTATTTACCTATAGAACGAGCTATTATAAATGCTATTCCTATTAATACAATTGTTAAATTTGTAAATATATCTAATTGTAATTCTGCCCCACTTATTATAAAAAATAGTATTACAAGTGGTGTTGACCATCTATTAGTTCTCTCCATTAAATTATTAGAAAATTCATATTCACTTTCATTACAAAATGCTGTACCAAGCATCATACATAATAATAGTGAAGATATTGTTATTGTTATTCCACCTATTGTAAAACTATACATTGAAATTGCAACAGCCATTATTACAGCAGTTACAACAATTGACATTCTTTTACTTCTAGATTTAAAATATTTTTCTGCTTTTGTAAGTATTGTACCTAAAATAGCTCCTATTGCAAGTGACACTATTATTTCTAATAATGGTTCTAATATTATTGTCATTAAATTATATTCTCCTGATGAAATTACTTTTGCTACTCCTAATGATATTGCAAAAATAATAAGTCCTACTGCATCATCAATTGCAACTACTGGAAGCAAAATATCTGTTAATTTTCCTTTTGCTTTATATTGATTAATAACCATTAATGTAGCAGCTGGTGCTGTTGCAGTTGCTATTGCACCTAATGTTAATACAGCAGATATTGAAATTTTATCTGGCATAGCAAAATGTAATCCTAGTAAAACAACATCTACTACAAAAGTTGCAGCAAGTGCTTGAAGTATACCTATAACTAAAGCTTGTTTTCCTGTTTTTTTTAGTTGAGAAACTCTAAATTCATTTCCTATTAAAAATGCAATAAATCCTAAAGCAACTTCTGAAATTACTTTTAACTCCTCTACTTTAGTCATTGAAGTAAATCCTATCCCTTCTATTCCAAGTCTTCCTAATAGGTAAGGGCCTATTAATACTCCTCCTACTAAATATCCTGTTACTGCTGGTAATCCTAGTTTTTTTACTATTCTAGACATAATCAAACCAGTTGTCAAAGCAATTGAAATACTTAATAATACGCCTTCCATTTTTTTACCTCTTTTCATAATTTTAACATTTCTCGTGCAAAAAGAGAAAAATAGACTTGTTTTTAATCTATTTTTCTCTAAGAAACACGCTTTTTATTATATTCCTCAATATTGATTTTTGTCAATATCTATTTTTGTATTTATTTTTTTATGAGATTTTTAAACATTATCTAAAAGCTACTCATAAATGTTCCTACATTAAACACTAAACTTGCAAGTATCCATGCCAAAGCTGTTTGGAAAGCTATTGCTTTTAACATTTTCTTTGTACTTCCAAGTTCTCTTTTCATTGCTCCTATTGCTCCAAAACATGGTGCACTAAATAAATTAAATACCATAAATGCATATGCGCTAATTGGTGTAAAAAACTTAAATGCTGCTGATTTAAATAACATTGATCCTTCTTCTATTTCTTCAGCAAATCCTGCTATTATACTCATTGATGATATTACTTGTTCTTTCGCAACTAATCCTTGAATTGCAGATACTGCCGCTTCCCAGCTAAATGTTCCAAGCATTGGATAGAATATCCAAGAAATAGTGTTTCCTATACTTGCTAATATACTATCTTCTACTTCAATTCCATATTCTAACTTCCAAGAAAACGAAAGCAAAAACCAAATTGTTACTGAACAGAATAATATAATTGTTCCTGCTCTTTTTATAAATTCTTTTACTTTATCGAATACATCTCTTGCTACATATTTTACACTTGGTAATTTATATTCTGGTAGTTCTGATATAAATGCAGTTCCACTGTTTTTCATAAATAACTTCTTTATTATTATTGCTGATAATAATATTATTGCAATTGCAAAAAAGTAAAGTGATGCTGACACCAAACCAGAATTATCTGCAAAGAAATATCCCGTAAACATTGCTATTATTGGAAGTTTTGCACTACATGGAATGAATGGTGTAAGCATTATGGATAAATCTCTTTCTTTGTTGTCTTTTATTATTCTTGTTGACATTATTGCAGGAACTGAGCACCCTAATCCTACTATAAACGGCACTAATGTTTCTCCACTTAATCCAAATTTTTTAAATAACTTGTCTAACAAAAATGTAACTCTTGACATATAGCCAGTTGTTTCTAATATTGATATACATAGAAATAATATAGTTAATTGCGGTACAAATCCAAGTACTGCTCCAACACCTGCTATTATGCCATCAACAACTAAACTTGTAGACCAATTTGATGCTCCAAGATTTGTTAGGCCTTGTTCTACTAAAAGTCCAAAGTTTTCTACTATTCCTGCTACCCAATCAACAGTAAAACTTCCAACCACCCCTACTGATAAATAATATACTAAAAACATGATGGCAATAAATATTGGAAATGCAATAAATTTATTTAAAAATATTTTATCTAATTTATCAGACATACTTTCTTTTACTGACTTCATTTTAGCTGATTTGTTTTTTATTTCCACTATATAATCATATCTTAAATTAGCTATTATTTCTTCTATATCCATTTTGTATGTCTCTTCTAGTTTTTGTCTACTATTTTTAACTATTGCTATTTGATATTTTTGATATAATTTATCATTTTCTAATATTTTAATAGCCATAAATCTATTTACTTTAAGTTCATTTCTAACTTTTAATATCTCATTTTCTAAACTAGATTTAAATATCTCTTTACTTTTCACCTGTGCATTTTTATTTCTTCTTATTATACTTTTTAATTCCTCTATTCCTGTTTCTTTTAATGCAGAAATTTTTACAACATCTGTTCCTATTTCTTTTGATAATTTTTCAGTGTCTATACAGATTCCTTTTGCCTCTAATCTATCCGCCATATTAAGTGCAATTATAACTTTTGTATCTAGTTCCATAAGCTGTGTTGTAAGATATAAGCTTCTTTCTATAGAAGTTGCATCTACTATATTTATTATTAAATCTGGCTTTCCATCCAATACAAAATTTCTTGATATTTCTTCTTCAATAGTATATGGACTTAAAGAATATATACCTGGTAAATCAACCAAGTCATCACCTAAATCTTTTATTCTCCCCACTTTTCTTTCTATTGTAACACCCGGCCAATTTCCTATTTTTTGATTTGTACCTGTAAGCAAATTAAAAAGTGTAGTTTTACCACTATTTTGATTACCAACTAATGCTATTTTCATTTTGGTTTCTCCTTTAAATTTTATTATCGGATTTTGTAGGGGCGAATTTGTTCGCCCGTGGCTCCGAAGACCGGGCGATTAAAATCGCCCCTACAATGTTTGCAATTAATTTAATATTTTTTTGATTACGGGTCGCTGTGGGCAGCGACCCCTACATTGTTTGCAACATATTTAGATTGGCTCGATTTGGTATTCCTTACCGATAGCGCCCCTACAAAACTTCTATATCTATGTTCTTCATTTCTTCTTTTCTAATACATAATTCATATCCTCTAAGTTCTATATCTACTGGATCACCCATTGGTGCTACTTTTTTTATTAAAATTTCTGTTCCTTTTGTTATTCCCATATCTAATAAATGTCTTCTTAGCTCTGGTTTGTCCAAATGAAGACCTAAAACTTTTGCTCTTTGTCCTATTTTTAAATCACTTAAATGCGCTTTATCTCCTTTTTTTAATACCTTATTTTTCATCTTCTTCTCCTTTTAGAATGTTAACCTATGTTAACATTCTAAACCTTTGTTTATTTTTTGTCAATAAAAAATTAATTGTTTTGATAAATTGTAATTTGGCGGTGTGAGGTGTGCTTTTAGGGAGGGACTTCGAAGGATTTACTTTAATTTCACACTTCCCACCTCGCACTTCACACTTCTACATAAATTACAATTTATTTAATCTTTTATATATTCAATTTATATGCTATAATTAATATATTATATTATCCAAAGGGGACAAGTATGAAAATTTTAACAAAATCTATTGAAGATTATATAGAATCAATTTATATAATAGAACAAGAAAAAGGTGAAATTAAATCCGTTGACATCGCTTCTAAATTAGGAGTATCAAAACCAGCTGTAAATAAAGCAATGAATGAATTAAATAATTTAAATTTAATAGAAAAAAGTAATTATAGTAATATAGTCCTTACTGATAAAGGAAGAACACTTGCACAAAAAATATATGACAAACATATACTTATTTATAACTTTTTATTAAGCATTGGTGTAAGCAAAGAAAATGCTGAAATAGATTGTTGTAAAATAGAACATGTAATAAGTGATGAAACTGCTGAATGTATGAAAAAATATTTAAATAAAAAATGAAGCGATTGGACTTTCCTCTTTCGTTTCATTTTTTTATCTTTATTAATAATTTCTCTACCCATCCTTTTTTATACTTTAATGATATGTATCCTATAATAGACACTACAAATGCGCCTATTGAATCTACTATTAAATCTTGCATTGTATCAACTACTGCAAGTCTTCCTGAAAGCAAAGTTCCATTTTCTAATGCAAATTTTTGCATGTTTACTCCAAGTAGACCATCTACTGTAAATTCAAATATTTCCCACATTACTCCTAATGTTACTGCAAATAAAAATGAAAATATTGCTACAAATAATGGTGATAATTTTACATGTACTTTTTCATTTTTATTTAAAATATTAACAAACGAAAATCCTAATGCACCAAACATGGCTCCACTAAATGTATGTAATATTGTATCCCAATGCGGAACTCTGTAATAATAGTTTCTTACTTCCCCTAAAAATACTGCACCATATAAGAATAAAATATATGCTATATACATTTTTGATGGAATTACTATTTTTGTTTTTTTGCTAATAATATTAGGTAAGAAAAATCCTATTATTCCTAATATACATTGAAAAAGCATTAATACATAATCTGCTTTTACTCTTAATCCTTCTATATTTTCTATATTAGTTTCTGGAGACACTATAATTTTATATATTATAAACGCTATAGGTGCTACAAAACTAATTAATACAAATTTTCCTATAATTGCTTTCCAATCTCTTTGTTTCATATTTGCTCCTTTTATAATAGTCCACTTTCATTTAATTTTTCATTTTCTGCAATTGCAACTAATATATCTTTTTCTTCTACTATATAATGTAATGAAGGTGATATTTCTAATTCCTTACTTGGATTTTTTACACATAATACATTCATTCCATAATTTTCTCTCAAAAATAATTTTTCTAATGATTTTCCTACCCATTTATCTAATGCATTTATTTCTACTATACTATATTCATCTGAAAAGTTTATTGCATCTATTATACTTTCATTCATTATGCCTTTAGCAAGCTTTACTCCCATTTCTGTTTCTGGTGATATTACTTTATCTATTCCCATTTTTTCTAATATTTTTTTATGCATTTCTCCATTAGATTTTACAATAATATATGGAATACCCACTTCTTGAAATAGTAATGCTGCCATAATACTTTCTTCTACATTTTCTAATGTAATAATTGCTGTATCAAAGCTATTTAAAGATACACCTGATAGTTTATCGGTATCTTTTGTATCTATTTGAAGGGCTTCAGTTGCAAATTGATCTGCCTCTTCTACTCTATCCATACTCCTATCTATTGCTAATACTTCACAATTATATTTAGATAACTGTTTCACTATACTCATTCCAAATGTTTTTAACCCTAATACTAATATATGCTTCTTTGCCATAATATATCTCTCCTTTTATCCTACTAGCACATTACCGTTTGGGTATGCAGCTATATTTTCATTTTTTTCTTTATTATTTCTTTTAAATAACGCTATTGATATTGTAATTGGCCCTAACCTTCCTATTATCATAAGCATAGATATTATAATTTTGCCTATTACAGATAATCCTGCTGTAACATTTAATGAAAGTCCAACTGTTCCAAATGCTGATACCACTTCAAAGAATATATCCATAAATGTAAATGTCCTAAATGCAGCTATTTTAGAGTCATACATTTCTTCTTGAAGTGATATTTCTGATATTAATAACCCCATAATTGCTGCTATAACAACAAATATACTTATTGAAAATATTACTATTGCTCTTTTTACTATATCAAATGATATTGTTTTTTTAAATACAGTTATTTCATTTTTTCCTAATATAAAACTTATTATACATAGAATTAATACTGCGAGTGTTGTTGTTTTTATTCCTCCTGATGTACTAGCTGGAGAACCTCCTATAAACATATAACAAATTGAAATAAATTTACCAGCTGTTGTTAATTCTTGTTGATCAATTGTACTAAATCCTGCTGTTCTAAGTGTTGTAGCCTGAAATGCTGATTTTAAAAGTTTAGTTCCTTGAGAATTATTTGCCATTACTGTAACATTATTGTGCTCTAATGCATATATAAATAAAGTCCCTGTTAATAAAAGTACTACTGTAATTGTAAGAACTATTTTAGTATGCAAACTAAATTCTTTCCATATTCTTTTAATTTTCAATTTTTCTTTAATACCTTTTGTAACTGACTTAAATATATCACTCCAAACCGTAAATCCTAATCCTCCTATTATAATTAATGCCATTAAGGTAAAATTTACTAAAACATCTGAAGAATATCTTGCAAAACTATTTGTACCAATTATATCAAATCCTGCATTACAAAATGCTGAAATTGAATGAAATATAGAATAAAAAATACCTGTTTTTGTTCCATACTCTGGAATAAATCTAATTGATAAAAGCAATGCTCCTGCTAATTCGAAAATAAATGTGTATTTACAAATTCTTTTTATTAATGTAACCATTCCACTAAATGTATCTTGATTTAGTGATTCTTTTATTATTATTCTATCTGATAAATTTATTTTTCTACCAATAAACATTAATATCATAGAAATAAAAGTCATAAATCCGAAGTCCACCTATTTGAATTAAACACATTATTACTATTTGTCCAAAAGTAGAAAATTGCTGTGCTGGAATTTTTGTAACTAATCCAGTAACACAAACAGCTGATGTAGAAGTAAAAAATGCATCTACAAAACTTATTGTTTTTCCTTCTTTATTAGAAATTGGAAGTTTTAAAACTATTGCTCCTAAGAATATCAATATTATCATACCTATTACTAATATCTGTGTAGGAGACATTTTTTTCTTTTTATCTCTTTTCATATTTCCCCTTCTTTTGTATTTATTAATAATTATATATCATAAAAGTATGTTGCTTCTAAATCTGCTTCAAATGCAAGAAGTGCAAGTGGATATTTTTTATATGCTTGCCCTAATGTTCCATATAGTTCTTTGGGTTCTGTAAATCCCATATGCCATCTTATTGCATACTTTTCTTCTGGTGTTAGTTTTATAAATTCACTAACCATCATTACAGATTTTTCCCCGTGTCCGTAAGGAATATTGTCTTCTACTGTATAATATGGTACTTGCTCCCATACTCCATTATTTTTTACATTTCTATAATCTGTTTTGTAGAAATTAGTTTTACAAATATCATGTAATAATGCAACTATTTTAACAGCATCTGAATCTTCTGTCTTAGTTTTTAATATTTCATATACTTTCATACTATGTGCAAGAAGTCCACCTTTCCACGCTCCATGATATCTTGTACTTGCTGGTGCATCAAAAAAGTCTGTTCCTTCTAAGAACTCTAATAGTTTATCCATTCCTTCTCTATTTATTGATTTTAATAAATTTATAAATTCTTCTTTCATTTTATTACCTTCTTTTATTTATTATATATATTTTCTATCACATTAAATAAAATTTGTCTATATATTTTAAAAAGGTTAGCAAATTGTAAAAATTGCATAAAAAAAGAAAGAGTATGAATTGCTTAAACTCTTACTCTTTCTTGGTGCAGATGGCCGGAATCGAACCGGCACGGTTTATTCAACCGCAGGATTTTAAGTCCTGTGCGTCTGCCAGTTCCGCCACATCTGCATTTTGAACTGACAAGAATGATTATACTACTCTTTAATATTAATTGTCAACATTTTTTTAATTTTTTTTTAATTTTGTTAATTGGGCTTTTAAGCATTTTCTTGGAAGAGCGGGCGACTACTAGTCGCCCCTACATTCTATATTTTTAATTTTTACCTCTCGGATAATTTTACATAATTTGACTTTCGTCTACTTTAGTGTTATAATCTTTTCAACTGCTTAGTACGCAGTAAAATATTTTTCTGAAAGGAAGAAAAAAAATGTCAAATGTAAGAAACAACATCTTCAGGCTCGAAACACCTGACATCGAAATCGCACCTGCCATAAGAGAAGGTTATGAAACCCTTATCAACGGCACCGGTGCTGGCGCAGAAATGCGTGGCTGGATGAACTGGCCGGCTCAGTATCTTAAGTCGGAAGAATACGCACGGCTGAAAGAAACTGCCAAAAAAATCATTGAGGAATTCAAGCACACAATTGTTATCGGTATCGGTGGCTCTTACCTTGGGGCTAAATCAATTATTGATGCTAAACTCGGAACCAATTTCAACGAAATTTATGACGTGCCCGGTCGTTCAAAGGTACATTTTGTGGCCTCTCTCAGCTCAAAAGAATGGCGTAATATCGGTGCTATTATAGGTAATGACCCTTTTTGCATTATCTATATCAGTAAAAGCGGTACAACCCTTGAACCTGGATTGGCTCTTCGCTATTTTTATGAACTGCACAAAACTGTTCACGGCGCAGAACCTACCGTTTTTGCAATTACAGACAGAGAACACGGTACAGGTCGTAAACTTACAAACGATCACGGATGGGAATCATTTGTTATTCCCGACAATATCGGCGGAAGATATTCGGTCTTCACTCCTGTTGGATTGCTCCCTATTGCTGTAGCTGGTATTGACACAGATATTCTGCTTAAAGCAGCAGCTGAAGCATCTGAACTCTTCATGTCAACTATTGACAACCCTGCAGTACACTATGCTAACTGGCGTTATCACCAGTATATTAACGGTTATTCTGTTGAGTTCATGAATGTTAATAATCCTGAGCTCAGATCATTTGCTGAATGGTGGAAACAGCTTTTCGGCGAAAGTGAAGGAAAATCTGGCCAAGGTCTGTGCCCTAACAGTGCAGTTTTTTCAATGGACCTTCATTCCTTGGGCCAGTATCTTCAGCAAGGTTTAAGGAAGCTCGTCTGCGAGACATTCTTTACATGGGATGATTCAATCAGAATTACATTCCCTAAATCGTCTCTTGAAGATGGTCTTGATTATCTTGCCGGTCGTAAATTGACAGAAGTGAATCACGCCGCAATGAAAGGCAGTTTTACTGCACATTCATCTATAGGCGATGAACCGAACCCGTGCTGTAATATTTTCTGTCCTGCAGGCATTGGCAGTATTGCATATGCAAAACAGACTTTTGAATATGCATGTGCTATCAGCAGCTATGCTATTGAAGTCAATCCATTTGACCAGCCTGGTGTTGAAGATTACAAGAATGAAGTGAAACAGATTCTCTTCAGAAACAGCGCAAATAATTCCTAAACAGAAACAAGGCACGGAGCTTATCTCCGTGCCTTAATCTTTTTTATTATATATTGTTTCATATTATTTATATTAATATATGTTTCTTAAAACTTATTTTTCTTGTCTTTTTTTGTCGTTTTTAATCGACGTTTTTTTCTTGATTTTTTCCATTTAATGGTATAAATTTTAAAAGCTGAATTTATTATAAAGGAGACAAGAAAGAAATGGATAAGTTTTATTTTGCAGCAAAAATTCAACAAGAATATGCGGATACAATCCGTAAAAAAGCTATTACTCTTGGAGTTTCTCAAAAAAACATCAAATTTAATCCTAAGGGTTGTAATTTCTTAGAAATTGGTGTCTATATTAAGTTTGAAGATAAAGATGCCTATGAAAAATTTAAGAGTCTGGAACTTCCTGGTATTGTTGAAACTTGGTAAAATCCTTTCTCCCGCAAGACTTCTTGCGGGAGATTTTTTTCTAATATTCATACCATAATCCTTGTGATTTTAATTTACTTACTATACTATTATGCTCACTTACTGTTTTTGTAAAATAAAGTTTTCCATTTTTATCTGCTACAAAAAATATATAATCTGTATTACTCGGATTTAGTGCAGCTTCTATACTATTCTTGCTTACAGATGATATTGGACCTATTGGAAGTTTTCCTTCCATATTTGGACCTCTTGTATTGTATGGATTATATGTATCTAATTCTTTTTGATACAAATCTCTTTCTCCCATATCAACTTTTACTGCATAATATGTTGTAACATCACTTTGTATCGCCATTCCTTTATTTAATCTATTATAAATTACACTAGATACATCTTTTCTTCCTTCGTCACTCATTGATTCTGTTTCTATTATAGAAGCAATTGTTAATATTTCATGCACATCATATTTACTATCCTCTATTTTCTCTTTATATTGGTCTAAAATATCTTCCATTCTATTTAGCATTTTTTCAAATATTTCTTCTACTGTTGTATCTTTATTTTCTATTGCATAAGTATCTGGAAATAAATATCCTTCTAATGAATAATATATATTTTCATCTTTTATTTTATCTGTTAAAAACCAATATTTTTCTATCAATGAATCTATATATTCTTCATCTTTCAATAGTTTTATTACATCCTCTTCTGTATTATTAGTAACTTCAGCAATTTTACTTGCAAGCCACCTAATATTTTTTCCTTCTAAATATGTTATATTTAATTGATTTGGGTCATACATGATACCTGTTTTTAGCATTTCAGTAATTTCTTTTACATTCATGTTTTGCTTTAAATAATAAGTACCTGCTTGAAAATCTGATACTTTATTTATTTTTACATATATCTTAAATGCAGTTTTGCTTTTTATTAAATTATTTTCTTTTAATATATCTGCTATTGTACCGCTTCCGCTTCCTAAAGGTATTGTAATTTCTATTTCTTCTTCATTTTTACTAACACGTGATATCGAAGCAAAATACCATATTACCAAACTAATTATTATTAATACTAATACTACAATACTTCCGGTTGCAATTAATACTTTTTTATTTTTTATTAAATTCTTCATTTGTTTCTCCTATTCTACGATATAATCTACAATGTTTATATAATCATTATTTTCACTATTTTCATTTAGCACAATAGCTGTTGTTATCCCAAATTCCCTAAGTCTTGGCGCAATTTCTATTACAAATCTTAATACACTTTCTTTCTGCTGGTCTTTGTTAAAATCTATAACTATACCATTTATATTATTTTCTATAACTTTATCAATAATTGTATCTATAAGTTTTGTTCTAGACTTATAATCATTTAATATTGTATCTATTTGATTTCCAGATAATTTACTAGAAATCGATGCCCAATTTTTATAATTACTATCTGTTTTTTCAAAACTTTTGCTAATTCCTATGTTGTTTTCATTTATAAAAAATGCAGTTTTAATATTTATTTCCTTACTATTTATATTAAATTGTTTGCTCATATAATCATTTATAGAAATAGTTATAGTTTCACCTTTTTCTTGCATATCTTGTCTTAATATATATTCTGATGTAAGTTTATTAGCTTTTATATATCCGAATAACTCCATCTTCTGTTCTTATTTGTCTCCATCCTTTACTTGTAGTATAAAAACAATATATTGATTGGCCTTGTTTTAATGTGCCTATATCTTTTGACAATCCTCTTGGTTTAAATTTTATGTCTGTTTTTTCAGTAACAATTGCCTTTATCATCCCTTTATCTAAGTTGTCTATAATTACTCTATTTGTACTTTCTATATACTTTACATCAATATTATATACCATAGTCATATCAGAAATAGGTAAATAAATAATATCGTTAATTCTAATTACAGCATCTATCATAGGCTGATTAGAATCATTTATTATCATTTCTTTTTCATCAATTACTATATTTGCAACTTTTGTATCTGTTGTTGTTATTATTTGATTATATTTTTCATCATAAAAAATATTTTCATCAAATAAATTTTTTACATCTTCCTCAGAAATATAAATTGTTCCTTTTTCATTTACGTATATTTCGTGCTTTAATTGTTCTGTTTTGTTTTCTTCATTTAGTACTAAATTTATTATATCTTTATATTTATCTCTTTTATATCCTGGTGCTATATTTATAATTAAAGCTACTATAATAAGTGATATTACTCCAACTAATATATTTTTTATAAATTTAATTCTTTTTAACTTTTCTAATTTCTTTTTTAACTCTTTCAATTTTATCCCCCAATAATTTATTATTATATTATGATTTTATAATACATTATTCTTTTGAGAGAAGTGCGAAGTGGGATGTGGGAAGTGTGATATTGTAAAATCTTTTAAATTTATTATGAAAATCACACCTCTCACCTCTCACCTCTCACCTCTAAATTTCAATTTTAATTAGTATATCATAAAACCTAAATATTAAAAATATTTTTTTGTAAATTTATTGATATTTTTGTACATTTATGATAATATTATAAATGTGTGTTTATAGGCATTTAAAGCCCTATTGAATATACTATTTATAATAAAAGAAAGAAGGAGTTGTTCATATGAATTTCAATGAATGGAAAAGCTTTAAAGGTGGTAAATGGACAAATGAAATAAACGTTAGAGATTTTATCCAAAAAAATTATACACCTTATGAAGGAGATGACAAATTTTTAGCAAATGCTACAGATAGAACAAAAAAATTATGGGATAATGTTTTAGAACTTTACAAAAAAGAAAGAGAAAATGGTGGTGTTTTAGATGCAGACACAAAAACTCCATCTGCAGTTAATGCTTATGAAGCAGGATATATTGATAGAGACTTAGAACAAATAGTTGGTCTTCAAACAGATGCTCCATTAAAAAGAGCAATAATGCCTAATGGAGGTATTAGAATAGTTGAAAAATCAGCAGAAAGCTATGGATTACAAGTTGATCCAGAAACACAATATATTTATCACAATTTAAGAAAAACACATAATGATGGTGTATTTAGTGTTTACACACCAGATATTAGAGCAGCTAGAAGCTCTCACTTAATTACAGGTCTTCCAGATGGTTATGGACGTGGAAGAATTATAGGAGATTATAGAAGAGTTGCATTATATGGTGTTGACGCATTAATCGAAGAAAAGAAAAAAGAATTAGAACTTATTAATGTTGATGAATTTACTGAAAAAGTTATTCGTGAACGTGAAGAAATTTCTGATCAAATAAAAGCATTAAATGACTTAAAAGCAATGGCAGCAAAATATGGATTTGATATTTCAGTTCCAGCAAAAAATGCTAAAGAAGCTGTTCAATGGTTATACTTTGGATATTTAGGAGCTATTAAAGATCAAAACGGTGCTGCAATGAGTTTAGGTAGAACATCTACTTTCTTAGATATATACTTTGAAAGAGATTTAGCTGAAGGAACACTTACAGAAGAAGAAGCTCAAGAATTAATGGATCATTTTGTTATGAAATTAAGAATGGTTAGATTTTTAAGAGCACCTGAATATAATTCTTTATTTAGTGGAGACCCTGTATGGGTAACAGAAAGCATTGGAGGTATGGGAATTGATGGAAGAACATTAGTTACTAAAAACTCTTTCAGAATGCTTCATACTTTAACAACATTAGGACCTGCTCCAGAACCGAACTTAACAGTATTATGGTCTTCAAGACTACCAGAAGGATTTAAAAGATTTACTACTAAATTATCAATCCAAACATCTTCAATACAATACGAAAATGATGACTTAATGAGAATAACTTTAGGTGATGATTACGGTATTGCATGTTGCGTATCTGGAATGAGAATTGGTAAACAAATGCAATTCTTTGGAGCAAGAGCAAACCTTGCAAAAGCATTACTATATGCTATCAATGGTGGTAGAGACGAAAATTCTGGAAAACAAATAGCTCCAAAATTTGAAGGTATTACATCAGAATATTTAGATTATAACGAAGTAATGGAAAAATTTGATAACATGATGGATTATGTTGCAAAAATATATATTAAAGCATTAAATGCAATCCATTATATGCATGATAAATATTCATACGAAGCTTTAGAAATGGCTTTACATGACAGAGAAGACGAAATATTAAGAACAATGGCATGTGGTATAGCAGGACTTTCAGTTGTTGCTGATTCACTTTCTGCAATTAAATATGCTAAAGTTAAAACAATTAGAAATGAAGACGGATTAGTTGTTGACTATGTAGTTGAAGGAGATTTCCCAAAATACGGAAATGATGATGACAGAGTTGACCAAATAGCTGTTGATTTAGTAAAAGTATTCTTAAATAAATTACAAAAACACTATACTTATAGAGGTTCAAAACATACATTATCTATTCTTACTATTACATCAAATGTTGTATATGGTAAAAACACAGGAAACACTCCAGATGGAAGAAGAGCTGGAGAACCTTTCGGCCCAGGTGCAAACCCTCTACACGGAAGAGATACAAATGGTTCACTTGCAGTATTAAATACAATTGCAAAACTTCCATATCAATATTCTGAAGACGGAATTTCTTATACATTTGCAATTACACCTGCAGCTTTAGGTAAAGAAGAAGATTCAAGAATTACAAACTTAGTAAATATGTTAGATGGATATTTTGATAAACATGGACATCACGTAAATGTAAACGTATTTGATAGAGCATTACTAGAAGATGCTATGGAACATCCAGAAAAATATCCTCAACTTACAATAAGAGTTTCTGGATATGCTGTTAACTTTATAAAATTAACAAGAGAACAACAATTAGATGTAATTAAGAGAACAATTCAAGATAGAATTTAATTTAGTTTTAAGGCATGATATTTATATAATGTCATGCCTTGTTTTTATAATATTTTATTTATTGTATAATATAATGTTTTAGCGTTCACCCCCAACTGCGTAATAGGCTGTAACACAAAACCTGCAAGCGGATTTGATTTTGTGTAACAGCCTATAACTTGTCGGTCCCCACAGCGTTCACTTTAAAACATTATATTATAC
>JAFQIK010000037.1 GCA_017397545.1 Clostridia bacterium | reverse complement strand
TCTGTAGGGGTCGCTGCCCACAGCGACCCGAAATGCATCAAAGGAATTATCCCAAGATGTAGGGGCAATTTTTTTAATCGCCCGTTCTTCGAAGCTCGGACGACCAATGGTCGCCCCTACAACATTTGCAATGAATTTTGTTTTACAACACAAATTTACAATTGACTTTTTATGCATATATTGATAATATATAGGCATAAATGGAGGCGAAAATGATTTTATATCCAAAAACATATTTAAATAATGTAAAAGAAATAACAATAGAATTATTAAAAGAAAATAATATAAAAGGACTTTTATTAGACGTAGATAATACACTTATAGATTTTAATCACAAAATATTAGAAGGTGCAAAAGAGTGGTGTGAGGCATTAAAAAAAGAAGGTATAAAGCTTTGTATACTATCTAACACTAATAAAATAGAAAAAGTAAAAAGAGTAGCAAAAGAATTAGATTTACCATACATAAATTTTGCAAAAAAACCTTTTAAAAGTGGGTTTAAAAGAGCTACTAATTTACTAGAATTAAATGCTGAAAATATTGCAGTGGCAGGAGATCAAATAATGACAGATGTGTTCCGGAGGAAACAGAATGAAAATGTATACAATTCTTACAAAACCACTAGATAAAAAAGATATATTTATAACAAGAGTAAAAAGACCAATAGAGAATTATATAATAAAAAAGTATTTAAAGAAAACACAAAAGAAAGAAGGAGATAAAAATGTATTTTAATGATGTACATATATTATATTACGTTATATTAGCGATAGTTGGAGGTATTGTTGGACAATTTGTTGATTATTGTAGCAGATGTTTCTTAAAAGAGCAAAAAATATTTTCAAAAGAAAGTTTTGCAAAATATAAAAGAATAATACTTCCAAATTACACACTAATAGCTATTACTGCAATTGGATATATTTTATTACTATATAAATTTGGAATAGGCAATACATTATATACAAATTTAGATTTAATAAAATATTTATTATTATTCCCAATGCTAGAATGTGCATTTTTTGTAGATTTAAAGGAACAAATAATACCAAACAGACTTAATTTACTTATGTTTGAGATTGGTTTAGTGTTTGTATTTTTACATGGATTTACTAATATAAATATAGCATTAAACATGCTTCTTGGAATGTTTGCAGGAGGAGGAATATTTTTACTTATTACATTACTTGGAGGCCTTATTGCTGGTAAAGAAGCAATGGGAATGGGAGATGTAAAGTTAATGGGAGCACTAGGACTATATTTTGGACTTCAAAATATAGTTGTAATATCAGTATTAGCATTTTTAATTGGAGCAATTGGAAGTGTTATATATATGGTTGCTAGCAAGAAAAATGCAGATAATTACATACCATTTGGTCCATTTATAGTAATATCAACAGTAATAACAATATTTGTACCATTTAGTCTTTTATTTAATATGCTTATGGAATTCTTTACATTAGGAATGTACTAGTGCCTTAATTTTTATAAAAATTAAGGCAGTGAAAAGTTAAGAGTGAAAAATGAAGAATAATAATGTAGGAGGTGCTTATTTATGAACTATAAAATACGTGCATTGAGGGAAAAATTAAAGAGTTTAAAATTAGAAGGAATGATTGTTTCTAATCCAATTAATATAAAATATCTAACTAATATAGATCCTGAAATAGAAGGTATATTATTAATTACAAGAAAAGAAAATATATATTTGACGTATACAATGTTTATAGAAGATGTAAATAAAACCTTAACAATAGACGATGAAATAATTGTAGTAGATACAAGAGATGTATCTAAAGAAGAAGCAGAAAATTTTTTTGTGTTTTGTGAAAACATAGGATTTGAAGAAAACTATGTAACATATGAACAATTTAAAAGATTAAAACAGAGATATAGAATTAATAACATGGCAGAAACAGATGGCATAATAGAAAAACAAAGAATGATAAAAGATGAGCAAGAGATACAAAATATAAAAAAAGCATGTGAAATTACAGATAAATGCTTTGAATATTTATTAACATATATAAAAGAAGGTGTGACAGAAAAAGAAATTGCACTAGAAATAGAAATGTTTTTTAAAAAGAATGGTGCAGAAGACTTAGCATTTGATACAATAGTTGCAAGTGGGCCAAATTCTTCTATTCCACATTGGAAACCGTCTGATAGAAAAATACAAATGGCAGACCCAATATTAATTGATATGGGGTGCAAATATAATGGATATTGTTCTGATATGACAAGAACAATATTTATGGGATGTATTTTGGAAGAGATAAAACCAGTATACGATTTAGTTCTTAAAAATCAACAAAATGTTTTAGAAGAAATGAGAAGTAATTATAACATTAAAAATATATCTAGAAGGGTAGAAGATAGTTTTAAATTTAATAATTATAATTTAATACATGGTTTAGGACATGGAGTAGGATTAGAAATACATGAAATGCCTAATATAAATAGTAAAAACGAAAGTTTTTTTAAAGAAGATATGGTTGTAACAAATGAACCAGGAATATACTTACCAGGAAAATACGGAATTAGGATAGAAGATACTGTATTAATTAATAAAAGTTACTGCACTCCTCTTACAAAATCAAATAAAGGATATGTGGTTATATAAAAACAAGCATTTATACTGTTATTAAGTATAAATGCTTGATTTTTTCCATAAAATATATTAAAATATAGAAGATTGAAATATAAAAAAGAAAAGGGGTAATAATTTATGGCAGAAGTTTATATGGCAGGAGATGTAAGAAATGGAACAACATTTGAATTAGAGGGTTCAGTTTATAAAGTTGTAGAATTTCAACACGTAAAACCAGGAAAAGGAGCAGCGTTTGTAAGAACAAAACTAAAAAACGTAATTAACGGATCAGTTTTAGAAAAAACTTTTAATCCATCAGAAAAATTACAAGGAGCAGAAATAGAAAAAAAAGAAATGCAATACTTATATAATGATGGAGAATTATATTACTTTATGGATAATGAAACATATGACCAAATTCCATTAAACGAAAGTGATTTAGGAGATACATTAAAATATTTAAAAGAAAATATGACAGTTAAAATTTTATCATTTAAAGGAAATGTATTTGCTGTAGAACCACCTATATTTGTAGAATTAGAAATTACATATACAGAACCAGGATTTGCTGGAAACACAGCAGGAGCTGGACAAACAAAACCAGCACAGTTAGAAACAGGTCATTCGATAAATGTTCCTCTATTTGTAAATACAGGAGATGTAATTAGAATAGATACAAGAACTGGCGAATATATGGAAAGAATTTAAAAAGGGAAGGTTTTAATAATAATGTCTAATTTAAATGTTAAATTCAAACAAATTTTAGAAGATTTAGAAACAAATATTCAAAACAAAGAAGATTTAGAGTATATAAAAACACAAATATTTAATTTATATAATTTATTCTTTGAAGAAATGAATAGAATAGAAGAAATGGCTGCCACTAGAATGGAAACTATAGCAGGAGCACAGGCAGTTATGCAAGAAAAAATAGAAGATTTGGAAAATAAAATAAAATCAATGGAAAGAGAATTGTTTGTGGACGATGAATGTGATTTTTCAATTACTTGTCCATACTGCAATAATGAATTTGTAGTAGAGTCTGAAGAATTAAAAGATGAAATAGAATGCCCAGAATGTAATAATATGATAGAACTAGATTGGGGAGATGAATGTGATTGTCATGACTGCCATGATGAAGATTGTGGACATGATTGTTCAGCTTGCCATAATGATGAAGATGATGATATGTAAAAAAAGAGTGCTTTTATAGCGCTCTTTTTTAGTGAATAGGAGGAAAAGGTATGTCACAGAAAATGTTATATAAAATAAAAGAAGAAAAACATAATGAAAAAGATTTAAGAAAATTACTATCAGATTATCCAGAAATAAAATTTGTGTCTTTAATGGGGATAGATTTATATGGAAACGGAACAGAAGAAAAAATTCCAACAAATATATTTTTAAAAAACATTAATGATTTTTTAAATGG
The DNA here is from genome assembly GCA_017397545.1 of Clostridia bacterium. Classification (GTDB taxonomy): domain Bacteria; phylum Bacillota; class Clostridia; order TANB77; family CAG-508; genus CAG-452. The sequence goes on along the minus strand of JAFQIK010000037.1, from coordinate 57,968 downwards.
AATAGCGGTTCAAACAGATGGCTCATCAGTAGCACTTCCAGGGATTGCTACATTGAATGATGCAAAAATTGATATGATAGTAGACAAAGAGTGTGATTGGTTTATAGATTATAATAATTCTTTAATAGATGAAGAAACAAATAAACCAATAGGAACAATAATAATACCAGCATTTCTTTATCATGGTGGAAAAGCAGTAGATTCTAGAAGCATTTTAAAATCAGCAGAAAAAACTTTTAAAGAAGAAGTTTTGAAACTAATACAAGAAAATTCTGATGCTATAACAGAATTTAATGGAGAAGATGTTAAACAAATAGAATTAGATACAGCAGCAGAACTAGAGTTTTGGGTAAAAACTCCAAATGATAAAGCAGAAATAGAAGCACTAACTGCATCAGAATGCTTACAAGAACAATACTGGACCAAAATAAACGGACCAGTAAGAAGCGCATTAGAAGAAACATTAATTGCGATGGATAAATATGAATTAGAGCCAGAAATGGGACACAAAGAAGTTGGTGGAATTAAAGCAAAATTAGATTCCAATGGTAGATATAATCACGTAATGGAACAATTAGAAGTAGACTGGAGATTTTCTATACCTATGCAAACTTCTGATAACCAAATGTTTATAAAAAATTTAATACAAGAAACATTTTTAAGTCATGGATTAGAAACAACATTTATGTCTAAACCTATAGAGGATGTTGCAGGGAACGGAATGCATATTCATTTAGGAGCAAAAGCAAGATTAAAAGATGGAAAAAAGGTAAATATATTTAATGGAAGTGAAGAGCATTTCTTAGGTAATATTGGATATGGAGCATTAATGGGATTACTAAAAAATTACGAAATAATGAATCCATTTATATCTTCTACACATGATTCGTTAAAGAGATTAAAACCAGGATATGAAGCACCAGTTTGTATAGTTACATCACTAGGAAATGATGTTAAGATTCCTTCTAGAAATAGAACAGTATTAATATCTCTAATAAAAGACATTAATAGCAAAATGTCAACAAGATTTGAACTTAGATCTCCAAACCCAAGAACAAATATATATTTAGCAACTGCAGTTTCATATATGGCAATGCTTGATGGAATTAAATATGCATTAAATAGTAAAAAGACTGAAGAAGAACTATTAAAAGAACTATCAAAAAAGCAAGGAGAGGAATTTGGATATTTAGAAAAAGACAGAGAATATAGAAGTGAAAAAGATGTTTTTGAGGATTATACTGAAGAAGAAAGGAATAGTTTATTTGGAAAGGCACCTAAAAGTGTAATTGAGAATATTGAGAATTTAGATTTACAAAAAGAAAAATTAGAAATATTAAAAGTTAACAATGTTTTTGAAGAAAAGATAATAAATTCATTTAAAATATCTGTAATAAAAAGATGGAGAGAGGAATTAACAAAAAGAATTCTTACAGAGTACACAAACGAAATTAGAAGTTATAAAGCAATACATATACCTGAAAAAGCTTTAGACAATGATTTAAGTGCTTGGACTAAGATAAATGAAATTAGAAAAAATTTAGCAAAAGATTCAACACATTTTGAATGCTTGTTTACAAGAATTAAAAAAGCGATAAAAGATGAGGATTATAAATTAGCGTCTGATTTATCAATAGAATTAGAAGAAAAAATAGAAACTTTAAGAAAAATGTATTATGAATACACTAAAAACATATTAGATTTTTAATTTAATAATAATTCAAAGGATTGACGGCTTTGCCGTCTTTCTTTATGGCAAAATGTAAATGAGGTCCAGTAGTGGCACCGATTTGTAGGAACACCATTTGAGTCTTTATATGGATTATTTGGAACACCATATACATTTTTAGGACCAACTTTTGCGATGATATCACCTCGACTCACATATTGCCCAGTATAAACTAAAAAAGTTGGAGAAACATGGCAATATGAAATAGAAAGATTATTATTTGTAATTGTAACAGTATATCCACCAGCACCATAAAAGCCAGTAAAAGTAACTTTACCACTACATGCTGCAATTATATTGCTACCAGCAGGTACTGCAATATCTATACCTCCATGATAGGCGCTTGCACCAGAGGTAGGAGCTGTTCTATAACCAAAATTTGAAGTTATTGTGTTAAAACCGTGGCGTAGGCCATAAAAATGAAGAAGATGTAATATTAATGTTAGAATTTAAATTATCTGGAATATAAGTGGAAATATAACCATAGTCAGAAAATACTGGAATAAAAAAACAAAAACTAAAAATTAAAATAAAAGTAAAAATTATGATAGAAAAACTGAAAGAATTAAAAAGTTTCATAAGACCTCCAAATTTTTAAGAATAAAATAAAGTGAAAATGAAACGAAAAAAACTCATACCAAATTCCCATAATATTTGTAAAAAAATAAAGTATGTGATAAAATTATATAAAAATATATTAAGAGCAATATAAAAATGAAGGAGAAGAAATTTATGAGTAGATATGCTAGTCATTCGCAAGAGATATTATATAGAGATGGTAAATTAGTAGGATTTAATGCTGGACATGGATTTTATACAGAACATAATTTAGAGTATGGAGGTAAAGAACAAGTTAAATATGAAGAAACAGAAGGTTCAAATAAAGAACATCCATTTGATGGAGAGATTGTTGAAAATCCGGATGAAATTCACATGATGGAATTTAGCGATGGATATGTTTGGGTGACAAATAGCTCAGAAACTTATTCTAGATTAATGGAAAAAACTGAAGAAGAAAGACGAAAAATTATCGAAAAATATATTGATAATAATGATAAAAAAATAACGGATGAAATTTTATTAAAAAAATTAGGAATAGTACAAAAAGCGCCCGGAATTGTAGCACTATGGAGTGCAGGACCTATGAAAACTGATGGAATATTTGATTTGATATCTATAAATGAACAAGGTAATAAATTATTAAAAACATTATATTCTGAAATGCAAAAAAGAAATGTTGCGATTTCAAGTGATTATAGTTTTTTATTTAAAGATAGAGGATTATCTTTTGTAGTATTAAATCAATTAACTCCAGAAGATATTAGGAAGAAAGAATTAGTAGATTATCGTGATGAAATGTCGAGACAATTTCAACAAGAATATATAGAATATTTAAAAAAAGAAGGATTATATAGAGGATTTTTAGAAAAAAGAGAGGGACATAAGTATCCGATAGAAATTAGAGAAATCAGAGAATGTAAAGTAAAAACAAATATGAATGGAGAAGAGGTACTTGAATTTTATTTAGAAATCTTCGACATTTCAAAAGAAAGAGAGTTTTATATGCATGAATTATGGAACCTGACAGGTAATCAAATTAAGGCTTTAGTACCAATAGTTCAATCAGAAGAATATGCAGAATATGCTAGAAATCATAGTGGAGAAGAGAATGAAAAATATTTAATAGAAAAATTGGCATTATGTTGTCAAAGAGAAGAAAAAGAAGAAGTCCCACATATAGATAAAAAATTTTTTAAAGATATTGCAACAGAACAAGGAACAGAAACTGTTGAACAAAGATACGTATCATTAATAAATATGATAGATGACTGGTTGGAGCCTGATAGAGAAGATAAACTTGAAAAAAAAGGAGAATAAGATGGAAAACACTGAATATTCAAATTCACTTTATCAAATAAGTGAAATTCTAAAATATACTGAACCAAGCTTAAAGGCTGTAATACCAAAGAAAGTTATTAGTTATTTTGAAATTAATAAATCAAAAGATTATAATTGGAATATAAACAAGTCATTATCACTAGATAAACAAGATTTATTGCCAACAACAAAAGAGATATTAACGGTAATATACAAATATTATATATGCAATGATATGGAGAGAATAGAGTTAGAAAAAATCTTGAATTATAACGAAATAAAATATCAAAATGAATTAAGAGAAAAGTATAATCCTGATAATTTATTTAAAAACAAACGAAAGAAAGTTGAAATTGCAATAACAGGAAACGAAAGTACAAAAGTAGGGGAATACAAAAAGTCATTAATAAAAAAAATTGTTAGTAAAATTAGGTTGTTTTTTCAAAGATAATTTAGCTTCATTACTAATAAAGTTTTTGAATTTTAAAGCTTTAGATTTGGCAGGGGTAGAAGGATTCGAACCCTCACAGGCGGTTTTGGAGACCGATGTGCTACCATTGACACTATACCCCTAAATTAAATTACTTAATTATATTAGCATATATTTTAAATATACGCAAGAGAAAAATAAAAAAATATTATATAAAATAGTTGTGTGTATGGAAGTGTGAAGTGAGAGGTGGGAAGTGTGAAACCAGAGTATAGTCTGCGAAACTTATCTTTAAAATCACACCTCACACATCCCGCTTCACATGGTCAAATTATAATTTATCATTTTTTAACATTGTAAAACATATAATAACTATGCTATAATATTATATGTACATGGGGATGTATTTGGTTTCGACAGTAATTTAGAAGTATAAACTGCGAGTAGTGGATGGTTGCTTTGGCCACTTAAAAAAAGCAAAATAAATATAAACGCTGATAAAGAATTAGCATACGCTGCCTAATAGTGCGAGCGTCGTTTTACCATAAAGCCTACTGTTATGGATAAAGCGCCGACTAAAGTAGGAAACAAAATTATTTCTTTCCTTGGAAATAATGGGTAATAAAAGGATACCAAAAATTCAAGTTTGTTTGTTAACGAGAATTAGCGGGAATTTTTAATAACAAACTACACCCGTAGATGTTTATATGGAAAAATTATTGGACGAGGGTTCAACTCCCTCCATCTCCACCAAAAAATGAAATCACAGCTAAAAGCTGTGGTTTTATTTTTTGATTTTAAATTGGAGGAGTTGAAAAACAATAACAAACAAATATAGACAAATTTCTTAAAAAGTGCTATAGTGTACGTGGGTGATATTATGAAAAAAAGTACAAAGAGAATGCTTAGAAAAATTCAAGATTTAAATTTTAAAAAAATGGATACAATAGTTGATATTATTGCAAAAGAAAATAATAAATCAAAATTTTATATAAAATTTGATATGATTATAAATTTCTTAAAAAGAGGAATTGGATATACAGATTATTTTAGAGGAGATTATATAAATTTAAGCAAAAAAGAAAAAGATACATTTGTAACAGCAAAATCTTTTTATAAAGTTATTCATTATTTTAATAATTATGAATACATTAGCCTATTTCATGATAAACTAATATTCAATAAATATTTTAAAGAATATATAAAAAGAGAATATTTAAATTTAAAAAAATGTACAATAGAAGAATTTAAAAACTTTTTAGAAAAACATGAAGTAGTATTTGCAAAAGATCCTCTTGGTGAATGTGGGCATGGAATTGAAAAAATAGTAACAAGCGAAGTGAAAGACGCTAATGAATTATATGAAAAACTAATAAAGAACAAACAATACTTATTAGAAGAAGCAATAATTCAATGTGAAGAATTAAATGAAATAAATCCAAAAGTTGTTAATTCTTATAGAATAGTAACATTAGTTAAAGACGGTAAAGCATATATTATAGGAAATGCTTTAAGAGTAAATCAATTTGATTCTGAAGTAATAGGATGTACAAATGATGTATATTTTAGCTTAAATGAAGAAGGTAAAATAGATAGCAAAGTAATAGATGATTATGGAAATATATATATAACACATCCATTAACAAGCAAAGAATTTAGCAAAGTAAAAATTCCGGGAGTTAAAGAAGCTTTTGAAATGTGTAAAGAAGCAGCTTTAGAAGTGCCAGAAGTTAGATATGTTGGATGGGATGTAGCATTTTCTGATAAAGGTCCAGTAATAGTTGAAGGAAATGAGTATCCGGGCTATGGAATAATTCAATACTTCAAACTAAAAGATAAGAAGACAGGACATTTAAAAGATATAGAAGATGTTGTTGGTGATGAGATTAAAAATATTAAATTCTAATTGGAGGAATAAATGTTAGAAAAAATATATTTTAATACTGATGATAATATAGAGTTATTTGGTTTGTTACACAGACCAGATAAGAACTTAGAAACGGATGAAGTAGTAATATCAGTACATGGAATGCAAAGTAATTGCTATAAAAAAAGAGAAAATATTTTAGGAAACGTGATAAATGAATCAGGAGTTGCATATTTTGCATTTAACAATAGAGGAACAGAAATAGCATGTTATACTAAAAGAATAGATGGAAGTAAAATATTAAACGGTGGATGTGCATATGAAGATGTTTTGGAAAGTTATTACGATATTAAAGGTGCAATAGATAAAATGATACAACTAGGATATAAAAAAATACACATTCAAGGTCATAGTTTAGGATGTACTAAAATAGTATATTCATATAATAAATTAAAACAAGAAAACTATATAAATTTAGAATATATAAAATCTGTAATACTATTATCATGGGTTGATTTAGTAGAATTACAAAAATATGATTTAGGTATAGAAAAATATAACAAAGTATTAGAATTAGCAATTAAAAAAGAAAAAGAAAATCAAGAAATGGATTTATTACCTAGTGATAGTTTTGACCATCCAATAAGTGTTAAAACATATTTAAGATATTATAGAGACAATAAATATATAGACTTTGCAAAATTTTCTGATAAAGAATATGATTTTAAAGAAATAAATAATATTAAAAATCCTTTATTTTTGAGATGGGGAGAAAAAGATTTAGTTATTCAAAATTTAGAGGAACTTATAGAATTTCTGAAATCAAAAATAAGTAATAGCAAATTAGACATAAGCTATATAAAAGATACTGATCATGGTTATACAAATAAAGAAGAAATTCTAGGAAAAGAAATTGTAAAGTTTATTAATGAATAGCAAAATATAAAAGTGTAGAGTAAATGTAGGGGCGACTAGTAGTCGCCCGCTCTTCGAAGGGATACTAGAGCAAAAAACATTAAAAATATCTTGACAAAAATATGCAAAAACTATATTATACTTAATATAGTTAAGAGTGAAAAGTGAATAATGAAGAGTACAAAATTTCTTCGAAATTTTGAAAGGGAGTAGCTTGGAATTTACTAATCAACATACGCGTTATTAACTGGTTAGTAAGCCTAAATGGTAAGCAAGACTTTTGAAGAAACTATAGGGTTTCTTTAAAAGTCTTTTTAATTTAATGAGTGATATGATATAGATAGTTCTTAACGGTGATAAAGATTTTAACAGCATAAAAGAAGCTTTAAATTTTAATTAATAATGAAGAGTGAAGAATTAATAGTGAATAGTACAAAAATTGCTCTTCGCAAATTTTGAAGGAGGAAATTTAAATGGCAACAAATTGGTTTAACAAAACAGTAGATGAAACAATATCTAATTTAAAAACAAATGTAGAAAAAGGGTTATCTACAGAAGAAATCAAAAAAAGACAAGAAGAATATGGACTAAACGAATTAAAGGCAAAAAAGAAAAAGAGCTTATTTGTAAAATTTTTAGAGCAGTTTAAAGATTTTATGATAATAGTTTTAATTATTTCTGCAATTATTTCAGGAATAGTTGGAGTAGCGGAAGGAGAAGGTATTACAGACACAATAATTATTTTATTAGTTGTATTTGTAAATGCTATAATAGGTGTAGCACAAGAGAATAAGGCAGAAAAATCATTAGAAGCTCTTCAAAAATTAAGTTCACATGTGGCAAAAGTTATGAGAAATGGAAAACTAGAAGTTATTCCATCAAAGGAATTAGTACCAGGTGATATTGTGATATTAGATACAGGTGATTATGTACCAGCAGATTTAAGAATAATAGAATCAATAAATTTAAAATCACAAGAAGCAGCTTTAACTGGAGAATCTGTACCAGTAGAGAAAAAATCAGATAAAATAGATGATGAAAAAATAGGTATTGGTGACAGAATAAACATGTTATTTTCTTCTAGCTTAATTACTTATGGTAGAGGAAAAGCACTTGTTGTAGAAACAGGAATGAATACAGAAGTAGGAAAAATAGCAGATATAATAAATACTGCAGAAGACCAAGGAACACCACTACAACAAAAATTAAATAAACTTGGAAAAACATTAGGTATAGTTGCATTAGTAATATGTGCAATAATGTTTTTAATAGGAACATTTTTATACAACAAAGAGCCAATCCATATGTTTATGACAGCTGTAAGTTTAGCAGTTGCAGCAATACCAGAAGGACTACCAGCAGTATTTACAATAGTACTTGCAATAGGTGTTCAAAGAATGGTAAAAAGAAATGCTATTGTTAAAAAACTTCCAGCAGTAGAAACTTTAGGAAGTGCATCTGTTATTTGTTCTGATAAAACGGGAACACTAACACAAAATAAAATGACAGTAGAAAAAGTATTCTGTGATGGGAAACTAGTAGAATTAGTTAATTCGAAAGAAATGACAGATATAAAAAAACTAGTATATGCAAGTATGCTATGTAATGATACAAAAATAGGTGACAATAATAAACTTACAGGAGATCCAACTGAAACTGCATTAGTAGATATGGCATTTAAGCTGGATTTTGATCCGTCTGTATATGAAATGTTTCCAAGAGTTGAAGAAATACCATTTGATTCAGATAGAAAATTAATGACAACAGTGCATGAAGAAGATGGAAAATATATAGTTTATACAAAAGGTGGAGTCGATGAACTTTTTGCTAATTGTAATTCATATATTTTAGATGGAGAAATAAAACAAGATTTAGAAAATTATAAAGAAACAATTAGAAAATATAACATGGAAATGGCTCAAAATGCATTAAGAGTTTTAGCTATGGGATACAAAGTTTTAGACCATAAACCTACAGAGGATGATAAAGCAAATTTAGAATCTGACTTAACATATATAGGTATGGTTGGAATGATAGATCCACCAAGATTAGAAGTAAAAGATGCAGTTGCAAAATGTAAATCAGCTGGAATAAAAACAGTAATGATTACAGGAGACCACAAAATTACAGCAACAGCAATAGCAAAAAGTTTAGGAATATTAGAAAATGATGATGAAGCTATAACAGGAACAGAATTAGAAGAAATGAGTGATGAAGACTTAATTAAAAATGTAAGAAAATATTCTGTTTATGCTAGAGTTTCACCAGAACACAAAGTAAGAATAGTAAAAGCATGGCAAGCAAATGGAGAAATAGTTGCAATGACAGGAGATGGAGTAAATGATGCACCATCACTTAAAATTGCAGACATAGGTTGTGCTATGGGTATAGTTGGAACGGACGTTTCAAAAGAAGCGGCAGATGTAATATTAACAGATGATAATTTTGCAACAGTTGTATCAGCAGTAGAAGAAGGAAGAAGAATATATGATAATATACTAAAAGCGATACAATTCTTATTATCAAGTAATATAGGAGAGATAGTACTATTGTTTACAGCAATGTTAATAGCACCAATACTTGGAGATGCATTTGGAGTTGAAATTGCATTAATAGAAGCTCTGCTTCCAATACACATATTATGGGTAAATTTAGTAACAGATTCGCTTCCAGCGCTTGCACTTGCAGTAGACCCTGCGGCTAAAGATGTAATGCAAAGAAAACCACTTAAAAATATTAAAAAAGGCATATTTACAAAAGGAATGACTTGGAGAATAGTATATCAAGGTGTAATGATAGGATTACTTACACTTGCAGCATTTATAATAGGATTAAGCACAGAAGGAATAAGTGAAACTGAAAAAGTAAAAACAGGTCAAACAATGGCATTTTACGTATTAGCACTTTCAGAACTTGTACATGTATATAATGTAAGAGATAATAAAAAATCAATATTTAAAACAGGAATATTTAATAATAGCAAATTAATTTTAGCATCATTTGCATCAGCTGCTTTAATGTTTATAATATTATTCACACCAGGATTAAGAAATGTGTTTGGTTTAGTACTATTACCAACCGAGCATATAATAGAAGTAGCTCTGTTAGTATTTGCTCCAGTAGTAATAGTTGAGATATTAAAATTGTTAAAATTAAATACAACAAAAGATGAAGTATAAAATTTTATAATAAAAAGTCTTTGGAAACTTATCCAGAGACTTTTTATTATGTAAAACAGATTTTAATAACATAGAGAAATAACAAAATAAAAATGGTCAAACAAAATGTTTGACCATTTTTGGTGCGGATGAGAGGACTTGAACCTCCACACCGTTGGTACTGGTTCCTAAGACCAGCGCGTCTGCCAGTTCCGCCACATCCGCATATTTATTTGACAATGTTTATTTTAGCATTTTCAATCATTAGTGTCAAGTAGTTTTTCTAAATTTGTATTGTTTATTTTAAAAAGTCGTTAATGTTCATTATATAATAGAAAAGCTTAGTGAAACAATAAAAATCAACTGATTAAACATAGATAAATATTTTTGAATAAAAAATGCCATAAACTTCCATACTACTAATATAATTTAGTAGTATGGAGGTTTTTTGTTATGAAAAAATATTTGGCAATAGAAAAAATATGGGCTATAGAAGTTTTGGATTCAAGAGGAAATCCTACTGTTCAGGTTAAAGCAGAAGCACAAGGTATATGTGGAACAGCAATAGTTCCATCAGGTGCTTCTACAGGAAGTTTTGAAGCTGTGGAACTTAGAGATAATGATAAAAGTAGATATTTAGGAAAAGGTGTAAAAAAAGCAGTAGATAATGTTAATAAAATTATAGGACCAGCTTTAAAAGGAATGAATGCTTTGGAACAAAATAAATTAGATAAAATGTTGATTGAATTAGATGGAACAGAGAATAAACAAAAACTAGGTGCAAATGCTACACTTGGAGTGTCTCTTGCGATAGCAAAACTTGCAGCCAATTACTTAAATATTCCTTTATACAATTATTTAGGAGGAGTAAATGCTAAAAAGTTACCAGTGCCAATGATGAATATTTTAAATGGTGGAAAACATGCTGGAAATACTGTAAATATTCAGGAATTTATGATAGTACCAGTTGGAGCAAAAGACTTTACAGAATGTATGGAAATGGGAGTAAAAGTATATCATACATTAAAAAGAGTTTTAAAAGAAAAGAAAATGAATACAGCAGTAGGAGATGAAGGAGGTTTTGCACCAGATTTAGAAAATGATGAAGAAGCAATAAAACTAATAGTAGAGGCAATAGAGATAGCTGGATATAAGCCGGGGAAAGAAATTGCTTTGGCTTTAGATGTTGCAGCTTCAGAAATGTATCAAGAAGCGCTAAAAATAGGTAAAGAAGGGGAATATTATTTTTGGAAAACTGAAAATTTAAAAACAACAGAAGAAATGATTGAATATTTTGAAAATTTAATAAACAAGTATCCGATTATTTCAATAGAGGATGCTTTAGGAGAAGAGGACTGGAAAGGTTGGATTGAATTAAATAAAAGTCTAGGAAACAAAATACAAATAGTAGGAGATGACTTATTTGTAACAAATATTACAAGATTAAAGAGGGGAATAGTGGAAAGGTCAGCAAATACAATACTAATAAAGCCAAATCAAATAGGAACATTAACAGAAACTTTAGATGTAATAGAACTTGCAAAAAATAATGGGTATAAAACAATAATTTCACATCGTTCTGGAGAAACAGAAGATACAATGATTGCAGATATTGCAGTGGCTGTAAATTCTGCTCAAATAAAAACAGGCGCACCATGTAGAACAGATAGGGTTGCAAAATATAATAGACTATTAAATATAGAAAATGAAATTAGATAATATATTGAAAAAAGAAGAATTGAGGGGAAAAGAGGCGGACCAATTTCCTCTCAATTGCAATTATTAAATTTATGTGATAAGATATACAATAGTTTGAGGTGAGTATATGGACAAAATTTTAGATAGTGTAAATTATCCTAAAGATTTAAAAAAATTGAATTTACTAGAAAAACAACAATTAGCAGAAGAAATAAGAAAATATATTTTGGAAATAGTATCAAAAAATGGAGGACATTTAGCATCAAATTTAGGAGTAGTAGAGCTAACAATTGCAATACATAGTGTGTTTAATTGTCCAGAAGATAAGATCGTTTGGGATGTGGGACATCAAGCATACGTCCATAAAATATTAACTGGTAGAAAAGAACAAATGAAAACTTTAAGACAGTTTGGAGGAATATCTGGATTTCCTAAAGTTTGTGAATCAGAATATGATAATTTTGATACAGGACATAGTAGTACATCTATATCTGTTGCATTAGGAATGGCAAGAGCAAGAGATTTATTACATAAAAACAATAAAGTAATAGCTATAATTGGAGATGGTTCTTTAACAGGTGGAATGGCAATAGAAGCTTTAAATGATGCAGGAAGTAGTAAAACAAATATAATAGTTATATTAAATGATAATGAAATGAGTATATCTAAAAATGTTGGAGGAATGTCTTCCCTTCTTACAAAAATAAGACTAAAAAAAACATATACAAGATCAAACAATTGTGTAAAAAGATTTTTTAATAAAGTACCAATTATAGGTAAAACAATTGTAAATTTCGCTCATTTAATAAAAAGAGGAATAAAACAAACTGTTATTCCAAATATGTATTTTGAAGATATAGGTTTTACATATTTAGGACCAGTTGATGGACATGACATACAAGAATTAGAAAATGTATTAAACAAGAGCCAACATATAGAAGGTCCAGTCTTAATACATGTAAGTACAAAAAAAGGAAAAGGATATAAATATGCAGAAGAAAATCCAGATAAATTTCATGGGATTTCTAGTTTTAATATTGAAACAGGTGAGCCATTAAGTAAAAGTAATAAAGACTATTCTAAAGTGTTCGGAGATAAATTAATAGATTTAGCAAAAAAAGATGACAAAATAGTTGCAATAACGGCAGCTATGAAAGATGGAACAGGGTTAAAAGATTTTGCAAAAGAATTTCCAGATAGATTTTTTGATGTAGGGATAGCTGAACAACATGCAGTCCGGTTTGATTGCTGGAATGGCAGCTGATGGGTTAAAACCAGTATTTGCTGTATATTCATCATTTTTACAAAGGGGATATGATCAATTAATACATGATGTAGCAATAGAAAAACTTCCAGTTACTATATGTATAGATAGAGCTGGAATTGTGGGGGCAGACGGAGAAACACATCAAGGACTTTTTGATTTGATATTTTTATGTTCTATTCCTAATTTTGTTATAATGGCACCAAAAAATTTTGAAGAATTTGAGGCTATGATGGAGTTTGGAATTAATTTAAGCAAACCAGTAGCCATAAGATATCCACGAGGTGGAGATGGGAAAATAAAGTTTAAAGAAAACAAGAATATAGAATTAGGTAAAGCAGAAATTATAAAAGAAGGAAAAGATATTACAATAGTAGCTATTGGAAAAATGGTAGAAAAAGCATTTGAAATATCAGTATTATTGCAAAAAGAAAATATAAATGCAGAAGTAATAAATGCAAGGTTTTTAAAACCACTTGATGAAGAAACTATACTTAAATCTGTAGAAAAAACAAAAAGAGTTGTTACAATAGAAGATGGAAGTATAAAGGGAGGACTTCGGAAGTGCAATTCTAGAAGCTGTTAATAATAGATATTTAGAAAATGTTAAATTAAAAACTTTTGGCTATGACGATTGTTTTGTAGAACATGGAAGCTTAGAACAACTAGAAGAAAAATATAAATTAAATAATGAAGAAATAATAAAAGAGATAATGATGGATAAATAAGACCTTGATTAAAATAATAAAATAATATATAATACCCAATATGATTTTTGAAGGAGTAGATGAAAATGAGAATATTAAAAGACTTTAATATACCAGACTTTAAATTCCCGAAATTAAAAATGAAAAATGTGGAAAATATAGATGAAGTAAAAGTTGATTACGAAGCAATAACTAAAAAACAAAATGAAGAAAAAAGAAAAAATAAAAATTATGAGCAATCTGATTTTAAAACAATAAAAGAAGTATTTTTAAGATCGCAAGAAAAATTTGCAGATAAAACATTTATATTAGAAAAATTTAATCCAAAAGAGGCATTTAAGGAAATAACATTTAAAGAGTTCGGAAATGATGTAATAGCTTTAGGAACTGCACTTGTAAACAAATATAATTTAAAAGATGAAAGAATTGTTATAATAGGAGAGACTACATATAATTGGTATCTATCATATATGGCAATACTTTGTGGTGTAGGAATAGCTGTTCCAGTTGATAAAGAATTACCACCAAATGAAATTCAAAATGTAATAGAACGCTCAAAAGCAACAGCAGTAATATATTCTGCAAAGAAAAAAGAAGCAATTAAAAAAGTGGAAGATGATTTGCCAAGAGTTAAATATTTTATTCAAATGTATTCAGACGAAAAATTGGTAGGAAGAACAGTTGGATTTAATACAGTACTAAACGAAGGTAAAGAAATGATAAAAGAAGGAGATACTTCTTTTACAAAAATAGAAATAGACCCAGAAGAATTTAAAGTACTGTTATTTACTTCTGGTACAACATCTAATTCAAAAGGTGTTATGCTTTGTAATAGAAATTTAGCAGAAAACATAAATGCAGTAAGTGCATATGTTGATTTAACAGAAGAAGATAGATTATTTTCAGTTTTACCTATACATCATACATACGAGTCTACAATAGGATTTTTAATACCTCTTGCTAAAGGTTCTTCTATTGCAGTATGTCAAGGACTTAAATATATAGTTCCAAATTTAAAAGAAACTAAACCAACAGCAATGCTTGCAGTGCCATTATTAATAGAAAGTTTATATAAAAAGATTAATGCTACTATTGAAAAAAGTGGAAAAGCAGGACTTGTAAATTCTATGATACATGTAACAAATGCTTTGAAAAGTGTAGGAGTAGATATAAAGAAAAAAGTATTTTCTGAAATTTACGAAAACTTAGGTGGAAATATAAAATATGTTGTATCAGCAGCAGCTCCAATAGATGCAAAAGTAGGAAAATGGCTTCAAGATATAGGAATTTGTTTTCTGCAAGGTTATGGACTTACAGAAACAGCACCTATTACAGCGTTAACACCAGATTTTGATACAAAAATAGGTTCTGCAGGAAGAGCGGTTACCTGTGCCGAATTAAAAATAGATAATCCTAATGAAAATGGAGAGGGAGAAATTTTAATAAAAAGTGAAACGTTAATGATAGGATATTACGAAGATCAAAAAGCAACTGATGAAGTAATAAAAATAGATGAAGAAGGAAATAGATGGTTCTATTCAGGAGATGTAGGATATTTAGACAATGAAGGATTTTTATTTATTACAGGAAGAAGTAAAAATGTAATAGTAACTCAAAATGGTAAAAATATTTATCCAGAAGAAATAGAATTAATGCTTGGAAATGTATCAGAAATTAAAGAATGTATGGTATATGGAAAAGAAGTAGAAGGCGAAAAAGAGTTAGTTGTTTCTGTTAAAGTAATTCCAAACTACGAGGACATAGAAGAAAAATATGGTAAAAATTTAAGTGAAGAACAAATATACAATATAATTTGGGAAAGAATTAAAGAAGTAAACCATAGTTTAACATCATATAAGGCAATAAAAAACTTAGAGATAAAAAAAGATGAGTTCGTAAAAACAACAACAATGAAGATAAAAAGACATGCGGAAATAAGTAAAGATAAATAGAAATATTACAATTATGTTACATTTTAAAAAATAAAATTATTTCTATTGACAGAATAGTTTAAATTATATTAAAATATTACTAAAGTGAATATAAGATATTAAAAGTCCTATTAACATCTTATATAAATTACTTAGGACAAAGGAGGGGAGTTTACGGTGCTTTTTTTTCATAAGCCAGGCATAGTAAACGTAAAAATGATAATTACAGAAGAAAAAATTTTATCAAATATCGATAAAGTACAAAAAATGATTAATCCAAACAATAAAAAACAAATTATACAATTGGAAGAAGATGCGTACTTTAAGGATTTAATAGATTCGATAAAAACATATTTAATAGAATATCCAAAAAAGAAAAATTTTCCATACAGTGTATATAAAGCTGCGTATGGTTTGGTAGAGTTCGCTACAAATCAATTTGAAGAAAATACAAAACAAATAGAAACACTTATTAGACAAAGAGAAAATAATATATCAAAAGCAGCAGAATTAAAAGAAGTATTTGAAGCAGTTCAATCAAAGGATAAAGAATGGAAAAACAGAGTAAAACAAATTAGCACAGTTATCTCAGAAGATATAGTAGAAGCTTTAATTATAGTTGGAAAATGTAAAACAAAAAAACCAGCAAATTTTGATGATGCTGTAAAATTAATAAAAGCTAGAGTTTCTAATTTAGAAAGTAATTTACATATAGAAATAGATATGGAAAGAATAGAAGACAGAAGTAAGGCTTTAAGTTATATAGGAATAGAAGTTGCAGAAGCCTTAAAAGGAATACCAACACCAGTTGCAACAGAAGAGAAAGTAAAAGAAGAGCAAACAGTAAAAACATCTATATTAGAATCTGTAGAAGATACATATTATGAAGAAACAAGATTTGAAGTTAAACCTTCATTATGGCAAAGAATTAAAAATAGTAAATTAGTTAGAACAATATCTTATATAACAAAAATAAGAGTAAGATTAGATGTTCCAGCACTTCCAGAAGGTAGAGGAGAAAGAAATTAATAATAAAATTAGGACGGAAGTTGTTTCCGTTCTGTTTTTTTGAAAATAGGAGGAAAATATGAGCAAGTATGATGAACAATATTTAGACCTAGTAGAAAGAATATTAACAAAAGGATATTATGATCAAAATAGAACAGGAATAGCAACATATAAATTACCACATCAAATTCTACAATTCAATTTAGAAGAAGAATTTCCAATACTTACAACAAAATTTGTAGCATTTAAAGCTGCGGTAAAAGAATTATTATGGATATTTCAAAAACAATCAAACAAAATAAGCGATTTACATGAACAAAACGTTCATATATGGGATGAATGGGAAATGGAAGATGGAACAATAGGAACATCATATGGCTGGGTAGTTAAAGAATTTAATCAAGTAGATAAATTAATAAATCAATTAAAAACAAATCCGCAAGATAGAAGAATGGTAATAAATTTATGGCAAATACCTTATTTAGATACAGGAGCATTATATCCATGTGTATTTAATAGTTGTTGGGATGTAACAGATGCAAAATTGAATTGTATGCTTACAATAAGATCAAACGATATACCATTGGGACATCCATTTAATGTAACCCAATACGCAGTATTTATTCATTTACTTGCACAAGTTACAAATTTAAAACCAGGAATGCTTACTGTATGTATAAGTAATGCACATATATATGAAAATCAAGTAGAAGGAATGAAGGAACAATTATCAAGAAGAAATCAAGCTTATCCTGCACCAAAACTTTGGATAAACCCAGAAATAAAAGATTTTTACGATTTTAAACCAGAAGATATAGAATTGATAGATTATAAGCATTTAGGAAAAATTAAAATGGATGTAGCAGTATAGGTTGTCGGTTCCTACAGCGTTCACTAAAAAACATTATACTAGAATTAAATTAAATAGATTGAAAATGAAAGGAAAGATAAATATGTTATCAATAATAGTTGCAATTGCAAATGAAAATGTAATAGGAAAAGATAATCAATTGATTTGGTATTTGCCAGAAGATTTAAAAAGATTTAAAGAAATAACATCAGGACATAAAATAATAATGGGAAGAAAAACTTTTGAGTCTTTAGGAAGGGTTTTACCAAATAGAAAACATATTATTTTATGCAATGATATGGAAATGGATATAGAAAATGAAAATGTTGAAGTTTTAGATGATATATCTAAATTAGATAAATATATAAATTCAGATGAAGAATGTTTTGTAATAGGTGGAGCAACTATATATAAACTTCTTATGCCATATGCAAATAAAATGTATATAACAAAAATAAATCAAAGTTTTGAAGGAGATGTATGGTTTCCAGAAATAAAAGAAGACATATGGAAAGAAATATCTAAAGAAAAAGGGATAAAAAACGAAGCAAATCCTTACGATTACGAATATATAACATATGTAAAAAAATAATTAAAAAAATTTAAAAAATGTATTGACAGGGCGCGAAAAATATCTTATAATAAATTTCGCGTTGAACAAATGCTCCCTTAGCTCAGTTGGTCAGAGCAACCGGCTCATAACCGGTGGGTCCAAGGTTCGAATCCTTGAGGGAGCACCAACGCAAATTTTTTTAAATATAAATATATGGGTAGGTGGCCGAGTGGCTAAAGGCGGCAGACTGTAGGCTTTGATTTATAATCAAAAAATCAGAAATTGCAGCCCATACAAGTGATTGTATGGTGAAAACTAGGCTAATTCGGGGAAGTCTTAACAGATAAAGCTGATGATAATCCCGAGCTAAAGAAGAAATTCTTGAGTGTAGAGACTTTATACCTGGCATCTTATAAAAGATGAAGAGAAAGTCCAGACTACAAACATTTAAAATGGTAGTGAAAACTATAGTAGTAAGAAATCTGTTCTCATACGAGTACGATGGTTCGAATCCATCCCTGCCCACCAAAAAACGTCAAACTTAAAGTTTGGCGTTTTTTTACTATTCATTATTATTTATTCATTATTAACTATTCACTAAATCAATTTGATTTTCTAATGTTAATGTCCGGCAATTAATGGGAAATAGTAGAGTGAACGTAGGGGCGATTAGCAATCGCCCGCCTCTCACAGAGCCTTACAAAAAAATATTAATAGCAATGTCTTCGAAGAACGGGTCGCCGAGGGCGGCGACCCCTACAGAAACTCTACATTTTTATGTTTTGGTCTGAACTGTAACATATAAATTTATTTTTTTCAAGATTTCATTGAAAAGTATAAACTAATCGTATATAATTACTTTTGAATCACACATAATAAATTTTAGGAGGTAAAAAATGAGTGAGGAAGTAAACATTCAAGAAATGATAGACAAACTAGTAAAAAATGCTAACAAAGCATTAGAAGAATACATGAAGCTAGACCAAAAACAAATAAACGACATTGTATATAACATGTCACTTGCAGGTCTTGACAATCATACAGAGCTTGCAAAATTAGCAGTAGAAGAAACAGGAAGAGGAGTGTATGAAGATAAAATTATAAAAAATATATTTTCAACAGAATATATTTGGCACTCTATTAAATATGAAAAAACAGTTGGTATAGTTAAGGAAAATGAATTAGAAGGATATGTAGAAGTTGCAGAACCAATAGGAGTAATTGCAGGTGTAACACCTGTTACAAACCCAACATCTACAACAATGTTTAAGTCTTTAATTTGTGCAAAAACAAGAAACCCTATAATATTTGGATTCCATCCATCAGCACAAAAGTGTTCTGTAAAAGCAGCAGAAGTTTTAAGAGATGCTGCAATAAAAGCAGGAGCACCAGAAAACTGTATTCAATGGATAGAATTCCCATCAATAGAAGCAACAAGCGCATTAATGAATCATCCAGGAGTATCATTAATACTTGCTACAGGTGGTTCTGGAATGGTAAGAGCAGCATATAGCTGTGGTAAACCAGCATTAGGAGTTGGACCAGGAAATGCACCATGTTATATAGAAAAAACTGCAAAAGTAAAAAGAGCATGTACAGATTTAATGCTTTCAAAAACATTTGATAATGGTATGATATGTGCATCTGAACAAGCAGTTGTAGTAGATAAAGAAATTCAAGAAGAATTTGAGCAATACATGAAAGAAAATAATTGTTATTTCTTAAATGAAGAAGAAATTAAAAAAGTATCAGACTATGTTATAAATCCTGAAAAACAAACTCTAAATCCAAATGTTGTAGGAAAATCAGCATCATGGATAGCTGAGCAATCAGGAATAACAGTTCCAGAAAAAACAAAAATATTATTAGCAAAGTTAGATGATGTAGGTGCAGATTACCCATTATCTAGAGAAAAATTATCTCCAGTACTTGCGTATTTTGTTGTAAATAGTACTGAAGAAGGATTTGATAAATGTAAGAAAATGTTAGAGTTTGGTGGACTAGGACATTCTGCAATAATCCATAGTGAAGATGATGAAGTTATAGAAAACTTTGGAACTCAAATGAAAGTAGGAAGAATTATTGTTAATTCTCCATCAGCACAAGGAGCAATAGGAGATATATATAATACAAACACACCATCACTTACACTTGGTTGTGGTTCTTATGGAAAAAATAGTACAACATCAAATGTATCAACACAAAACTTAATTAACAAGAAAAAAATTGCAAAAAGGAGAGTTAATATGCAATGGTTTAAAATTCCACCAAAAATTTATTTTGAAAAAAATGCAATACAATATTTAGAAAAAATGAACAATATATCAAGAGCATTTATAGTAACAGATCCAACAATGGTTAAATTAGGATATGTAGATAAAGCACTATATTATTTAAGAAAAAGAGAACAATATTGCCATTCTAAAATATATTCAGATGTAGAGCCAGATCCAGATGTAGATACAATAATGCGTGGTGTAGAAGAAATGAAAAGCTTTAATCCAGATGTAATTATTGCAATTGGTGGAGGTTCAGCTATAGATGCTGCAAAAGGTATGTGGCTATTCTACGAACATCCAGAAGCTACATTTGATGGATTAAAACAAAAATTTATGGATATAAGAAAAAGAGTTGTAAAATTCCCTAACTTAGGAGATAAAGCAAAATTTGTTGCTGTTCCAACAACTTCAGGAACAGGAAGCGAAGTAACAGCATTCTCTGTTATAACAGATAGAAAAAATGGAAATATAAAATATCCTTTAGCAGATTATGCACTAAGACCAGATGTTGCAATAATTGACCCACAATTTGTACTTTCACTTCCAAAAAGTGCAACAGCAGATACAGGTATGGACGTACTAACACATGCTTTAGAAGCTTATGTATCTAATATGGCAAGTGATTATACAGATGGATTAGCGCTTCAAGCAATAGATATAGTATTTGATTACCTAAAAAGAGCATACGATAATGGAGCAGAAGATATAGAAGCAAGAGAAAAAATGCATAATGCAAGCTGTATAGCAGGTATGGCATTTACAAATGCATTCCTTGGATTAAACCATAGTATGGCTCATAAATTAGGTGGAGAATACCATATACCACACGGAAGAGCAAATGCAATATTACTTCCATATGTAATAAAATATAATGCAGAAAAACCAACAAAATTTGCAGCATTTCCAAAATACGAATACTTTATAGCAGATAAAAAATATGCAAAAGCAGCAAAATTTGCTGGAGTAGCAGGAAATTCTGATGAAGAAAGCGTAAATAATTTAATAGAAGCAGTAAGACAATTAATGAGAGACTTAGATATGCCAATGTCTATAAAAGATTGTGGAGTACCTGAGGATGTATTTATGGCAAACTTACAAGGTTTAGCAGAAAGAGCACATGATGACCAATGTACAGGAGCAAATCCACGTTATCCATTAGTTGAAGAAATAAAAGAAATATACAAAAAAGCATATTATGGAGAATAAAATTTACGAACTAATTTTAAAGATAAACATAATGTAGGGGCGGATTCCATATCCGCCCTTATTTGCAAAAATAAGATAAATATGTTAAAATAACCAATAACAGTCGCTTTTATAGAGCTTTCTAATTGGAAGGCAATGTATTCCTTAAATCTTTTTAGGGAAAAAAGCAACTGAAAAAACCAGCAAGGGAGGAAAAACTTAATGCTGGAAGATAAAATGGGCGAATTTGGTGCAAAATTTGCAATTTGCATGTTTTTTGCCGTCTTACTTCTTTGTGCTATTTGTGGAATAGTACTTAAGTAAGAGAAAAGACATCCTAAACAAAGAAATTTGTTTAGGATGTCTTTTTTTATACAATTAAAAAGTGTAACAAAAATTTAAAATTTGCATACTATACCATATAACATATATTTAAGGAGGTAAAAATATGCCAGATGAAAGAAATTGCGGATGCGGATGCAATAATAATGGTGTAGGAGGATTATTTGGAGGATGTGGAGATGATTGCTCTATATTATTCTTTATAATAATATTCTTATTACTATTTACAAACTGTGGTTGTGGATGTGGAAGAGGTTGTTGCTAAGAAATCCATAAAGTACTTACAAAAAGGGTTAGAATTTTCTAATCCTTTTGTTTTTGTTAGGGAAGTGTGAAGTGTGAGGTGTGAAGTGTGAAATTAAGGTAAAGCCTACGAAGCCACTCCTTAAAAGCACACCTCACACATCCCACATCACACCGCCAAATTATAATTTATATTTTAAAATTGATTCTCTAAAACCTCCCAAAATTCCTTGAAATTACCAAGCGTTTTTTCTTATTTTACCTTGACTTGCATTTTTTAATAATATATACTGTAAATGTAGAAAATAGACCAAAAAATTACGAAAGAGGAGATAAAAATGCAAAGAAATAAAACATTACAATTTAATAAAAAAATTCTATGTATTTTGATTCTTTTTGTTATTATATATTCGTTATTTAGCTTTAATAAGCAAACACAAATAATATCATATGGAGCAACATATACATACACTAATTCATCTAATAATTTACCATCAAATTTTGATGCATTATACCCAGGATACAGAATTTTAATAAATACACTTGTTAAAAATCATCCAACATGGACAATTAATTTATATGAAACAGGTTTAGATTGGAATACGGTTATATCTAAGGAAAGCAATCACGGAAAGAATTTAGTACAAGTAGGATATTATACTTCAGACTGGGGATGTTCATGTAACAAAGCATATGATGGAGAAAGTTGGAAATGTGCATCACATGCTGCTGTTTCATATATGATGGATCCAAGAAATTTTTTAAATGAATACGATATATTTCAATTTCAAGAGTTGAATTCATCAAATGGAGATGAAGCAGCTGTAAGAGCAATGATTAGTGGTACTTTTATGGATACAGATGCCAATAGAGAAGACTGCGTAAAAGGAATAATGAATGCTGCAACAACATACAATATAAATCCATATTTTATAACAGCAAAGATAATACAAGAACAATCAAATGAAGGTTCAGATTTATCACTTGGAAAAGGTTATGATATAAATGGAGACGGAAAAAAAGAATATGTAGGAGTATACAATTTATTTAATATAGGTGCATATCCAACAGAAGATGCGGGAACAATAGAAAATGGGTTAAAATATGCTAAGGAAAAAGGTTGGACAACAATGTACAAAGCTATAGTAGAAGGTTCAAAATTTTTAAAAGATGACTATATTGCTAAAGGACAAAGTACAACATATTTTCAAAAATTTAATGTAGTTGATACAAGTAATTTATATGGACATCAATATATGACTAATGTATGGGGAGCGTATTCAGAAGGAAGAATAATGAGAAGTAAATACATAAAATATGGAATATACAATAATCAATTTGTATTTACAATTCCATTATACAAAAATATGCCTCAAATGGATGGAGAACTTGTATATATAAATGTAAATGATTCATTAAAATTAAAAGATGCACCAGATGGAAAACATATATTAAGCATAGATGCTAGCAAAATAATTTTAAGAACAGAAAAAGCTACAACAAAAACAGGTGGATATTATTATGATAAAGTTATAACACCTTATGGACAAGGATATATGGCAAGAGCAGCAAGTGACAATAGTAAAACTTATTTAGTTCCATTAACATTAATAGAACCAGAAGATAAAAAAGATGTAGATACAAGTACAAATAATAGATTTTCAGAACCAGATGAAAATAATATAATAACAACAGAACCAAATACAACAGTAGATAAAATAAAAGAAAAATATGAAAATGCTATTATATTAAATAGTGAAGGAACAGAAATAACAGGAGATACATTAGTTGGAACAGGAGCAAAAATAAAAATAGATGGAGTAGAAAAATATACAGTAGTAAAACTTGGTGATGTAAATGGAGATGGAGAAGTAGATATAATAGATATGGCTTTAGTTAAAAGACATATTTCAGGAAGAGCAAAACTTTCAGAAATATATCTTAAAGCTGGAATACTACAAGAAAATGTTTCAGATATTGATATAATAGATATGGCATTATTAAAAAGACATATATCTCAAAAACAAGCAATTACTATAAAGTAAAGGAGATTTTTAAATATGAATAGAATTACAAAAGTTACAACTGGATTAATAGTTTTAATATTGTTATTATTAATTCCTAATATAGTATGTGCAGCAAGCGCAAGTATATCAGCTGGAAACAAAACTATAGAAAAAGGAAAAAGTACAAATATATCTGTATCTATAAATTCTACAGAAACATGGAATTTAAAAATTAGTGCAAGTGGAGGAAGTTTATCTGGTACTACAGATAGTACAGATGCTAGTGATGGAGAAACTTCTAAAAATGTTATAAATGCTACTTTTTCTGCTAATTCTGCAGGAACATATACCATTTATTTAACAGGTCAAATAGCAGGTAGTGATTTAAAAAAACAAAATGTTAGTAAATCAATTACAATAACAGTAAAAGAACCAGAAGTTACTAAACCCCCACAAACAAACACAGGGGGAAGTACTTCAGGAAGTGGAAGTAGTTCTGGAGGAACAACAAATAAACCATCAACAAATAATAAGCCTTCAACAAGTAAACCAACAACAACAACTAAACCAAGTAGCCAAACAACAACTAAAGAAGAAGAAAAATCAAAAGATAGCTCACTTGCAACACTTGCAGTAGCAGAAGGTGTTCTTACACCAGAGTTTAATAAAGATGTTAAAGAATATACATTAACAGTTCCAAACGAAGTAAATACTGTTAATGTAGCTGCTACAACAACAGATAAAAAAGCAAGTTATATTGTGGAAGGAAATACAGAATTAAAAGAAGGAGAAAATACTGTTACAATAACAGTAAAAGCAGAAGATGGAAGTACAACAGATTATATTATAAAAGTAACAAGGTCAAGACCAGCATTATCTTTAAATACACTTATAATAAAATATACGAATCAAAATGGAGAATTAATAGAACTACCTTTAAACCCAACATTTAGTTTTGATATATATGAATATAAATTACAAGATTTAGAGTATTGGGTAGAAAAATTAGACATAGAAGCAATTGCTAATATAGAAGGAGCAACAATAGATATACAAGGAAACGAACAATTAAAAACAGGAGAAAACATTATAACAATTATAGCAAAAATTCCTGTAACAGTAGAAGGTGATGTCGCAACAGGAGAAGAAACAAAAGAATCAGAAGAAATAAAAACATATGCAATTAGCTTTAATAAAGAAGAAGAACCAGCACCACCAACACTAATGGGAAGAATATCAAATTGGTTTAATGGAACATTAGCAGGAATAACTGCTTGGTATGCGCAAAATCAAACAAAAATAATAATGGGTGCATTAGCACTTTGTATAGTAGCTTTAATTGGGTTATCTATATACATTATAGTAGACTATAAAAAATATAAAGTATTATTAGATAAACTAAAAAAAGTAAATGAAATAAATAATAGTCAGGTAGCAGAAAATATAGAAACACAAAGTATTAGTGAAACAGAAGCAAATGAAGATAAAGATAATAAACCAAAAGGTGGAAAACATTTTTAATAAATATTATATTTTAAGCTAAAATAATTAATTTTTGATTGTAAGGGCAGGCCTAAGGGCTTGCTCATTAATTTATGTCCAAATAGAATGTAAGGAACGCTGTTTACAGTGCCCCGCCTTGACAGAAATGCTAAAATATAATTGATAATATTGTCTTTGTTTAAAGCGCGAGTCGCCGAATGGTGGCGACCCCTACAATTAGTTTATATTTTTAATTTTAGTTTGAACTTTTTTTCATTAGCTTGTAAAGCTTGTGTTTAAAAATGTAATAAATTCTTTCATGCTTGGTGTAAGATGAAGGTTTTTTGAATAGCAATATCCTATAGCTCTTTCTGGGATAGGATTTTTTTGTTTAAGTTCAAATACAGAACCATTTTTTAAATATTCTTTAGAAAACTCTTTTACAACACAAGAAACACCAAGATTTATTTTTGCAAGTTGTAATAATAATTCATGTGCGCCAAGTTCAACAGAAGCAGTAAGTACTTGACCAGATTTTAAAAATATTTTATCAACATATTTTCTTGAATTTGATTTACTTTCTAGTAAAATTAAAGGTAATTTAGATATATCTTTACGACTAAATATTTTTTCTTTATATTCTAAGTAATCATTACCAGCAACAAAAGTGTCATGAACAGCCATACATTTAACAATTTCAAGCGATTCGTCTTTAATTGGTAAATTTACAAAAGCAATATCAATTTTACCACTTTTTAATAAATCTATGGTTTCTGAAGTTACTCTATTTATTATTTTAATTTTAATGTTAGGATATAATTTATGGAACATTTCTAAACGAGGTAATAGGAAATAAGAAGAAATTGTATCACTTGCTCCTATTTTTAATTCTCCATCATCTAAAGATTTTAATGCTTCAAGTCTTAAAAGCCCTGTTTCCAAAAGCTCCATTGCAGAAGAAGTATATTTGTATAAAATATTTCCCGCTTCTGTTAATTCTATACCTTTAGAAGTTCTTTTAAATAAAGTCATATTTATAGAAGATTCTAATTGCTTTATAGCTTGACTAACAGCAGATTGTGTCAAAAATAAAGTTTCAGCTGCTTTAGAAAAACTTTGACAATTTGCTACAACATTAAAAATTCTGTATTGTTCTATTCTGAAATTCATATTAATCCTCCTTATACCAGGTAGTAAAAATAGTAATTTGACTTATGGTTATATTACTATTATAATTTATTTGTGATGTAAAATCAAGTTAATAAATATATGTTAAAGTGTAAAGCTTTGAATGGAGGTTTTTTATGAGTAAAACAGTAGGTACAGTATCTAGAGGTATTCGTACACCAATTATTCGTAGTGGAGATGATTTAGTAGAAATTATAGCTGATTCAGTTCTTGCTGCAGCAGAAGAAGAAAAATTTGAAATAAGAGATAGAGATATAATTGCAGCTACAGAAGCTATTGTTGCAAGAGCACAAAACAATTATGCTACAATAGAAAATATTGCAGCAGATGTAAAAAATAAATTTTCAAGCGACACAGTTGGAGTAATATTCCCAATATTAAGTAGAAATCGTTTTGCTATTTGTTTAAGAGGTATAGCAAAAGGTGTTAAAAAAGTAGTTTTAATGCTTAGTTATCCTTCAGACGAAGTTGGAAATCATCTTGTTTCTTTAGATATGTTGGATGAAAAAGGAGTTAATCCATATTCTGATGTTTTAACACTAGAAAAATATAGAGAATTATTTGGAGAAAATAAACATCCATTTACAGGAGTAGACTATGTTGATTATTATAGCCAAATAATTAAAGAAGCAGGAGCAGAAGTAGAAATAGTATTTTCTAACAATCCTCGTACAATACTTGACTATACAAAAGATGTACTAACATGTGATATTCATACAAGAAAAAGAACAAAAAGAATACTTAAAGAAAATGGTGCAAATGTAGTTTTAGGATTAGACGAAATATTAACAAGCTCAATAGATGGAAGTGGATATAACGAACAATACGGACTTTTAGGAGCAAATAAAGCAACAGAGGATAAAATTAAACTATTCCCAAGGGATTGCGAAAGTTTTGTTACAAGTCTTCAAGCTGAAATGCTAAAAAGAACAGGAAAAAATGTAGAAGTTATGGTTTATGGAGATGGAGCGTTTAAAGATCCAGTAGGGAAAATATGGGAGCTTGCGGATCCAGTTGTATCACCAGCTTATACTAAAGGATTAGAAGGAACTCCAAACGAAGTAAAATTAAAATATCTTGCAGATAACAATTTTGCTAATTTAAAAGGAGAAGAATTAAGAACAGCAATAGAAGAGTATATAAAAAATAAAAACGATAATTTAGTAGGTTCTATGGAATCACAAGGAACAACACCACGTAGATTAACAGATTTAATAGGTTCATTATGTGACTTAACATCTGGAAGTGGAGATAAAGGAACACCAGTTGTATTTATTCAAGGATATTTTGATAACTATACAAATGTTTAGAATATATTAAAATTACAGAAAATCTATAGGGGCGAGCAATGCTCGCCCGCTTATGATATATGATTAATATGCTTATATAGCTCAGTTGGTAGAGCAACAGATTCGTAACCTGTAGGTCGGCGGTTCGATTCCGCCTATAAGCCCCACTGAACAGATGTTTGGTAAATTTCTAAAAGTTTCTAAACCTTTCTAAAGTTTTCTAAAAAGAGCTAAAATAGCGAAAAATAGAAAGGTTTGGGACAAATATAAAATCTAAAAGTGTCTAAAAAGTTCTAAAAGTTTCTAAAAATGATTTCAAAACTACATTAAAATTACATTAAAAAGACCAAAATATTTACATTAAAAATACATTATAAAATTATAATATATTATTCTAGATTTTAATATAACTAAAAAAATAATAGGATATGTTAATTTTTGCATTTATAGTATAAAAAGTGTATCTCAATATTGAAATCAAGAATAAACTGTAATATAATAATTAAAAATATAGAAGGAGGGATTTTATGAATAAAATTAATAATAGATTAGAAGAATTAACGTCTAATATTTTATTAGATAATGATATGTATAAAATTCCTGTTGATATTTTAAAAATTGCAAAAATAAATGATATTGAAGTGTATGAGGGGGATCTAGACAAAAAAATTTCAGGAGCAATACGCTATGATAAAGAAAATAAAAAATTTGCTATATTGTTAAATAAAAATGATTCTGCTGTTAGACAAAGATTTACAATAGCACATGAATTAGGTCATTATTTTTTGCATAGAAATATACTTGAAAATGATGAAATTCACATTGATACTATGTATAGAATGCCAGACGAAAAAGAAAAAGAAGTAGATTATTTTGCAGGAGCTCTACTTATGAATAAGATACTATTAGAAAAAATGTATGAAGAAAATACATCAATAACAGAGTTGGCGCAGATATTTAAAGTATCTATTTCAGCTATGACAGTAAGGTTAGATGTATTAAATCTATTATGAGAGATAATAAAAGTCCTGCAAAAAAAGAAATAGATTTTGATAAAATAATTAACGAAATGTTTAATTCAAAAGATAAGATTACAGAAGTAAATAAGCAAGAAGAAACAAAACCTATAGATGAAGTTACAAAAAGATGGGGAATGAATGATAAGTTAGTTGAATTGTTTGCAGATAAAATAGAACAAGAGAAAGACTTAAAGTACAAATATGCGGTTTACTTAATTTGGATATTAATAGGACAACTAATACTTCTTAATGTGTGGTTCGGATTAAAAGGATTTGCTATAGTTCAATTTTCAGATACTACATTTAATATTTTTATAACAGGAGGAATTGCAGAGGTATTTTTATTGGTGAGAGTAATTGTTAAGTATTTATTTAAGGACAATCTTTCGGAATTACTAAAAATATTAGTAAAAGCAAATAATAATGGAAACAACCAAAAACAAAATAAGTTAAAAAAAGAAAATACATATAGAAATAAAGAGCAATAATTGTCACTATGCTAAATAAGTGTAGTGATTTTTTATTTAATTTTATTGTTATAATATATTGCAAAAAAATATAAAAAGAAATATAATAATATATGAATTTAGTACATAGGAGGATATGTAAAATGGAAAAGAATGAATATTTAAATGAAGAACAATTCAAAAAAAATAATAAAAAGGTAAAAGTTGCAGGATTAATAGTATTATCAATTGGTATAATTATGCTTATTATTGGTTTATTTGTTATAAAAGTACCAGAAATGGGTGAAGATGGTTGGTTTGAATTAAGTTCAAAGAGTAGAAAGTTTAAGATGTTTGGTATTGGCCTTACTATAATTGGTTGTATGATACGTTTTGTGGTTGGAAATCAAAGAAGTATAATGGCTTATAAGGTTCAAGAAGGAATGCCTATAGCAAAAGAAGGTATTGAAAAAATGTCACCTTCAATGGGAACTGCAGCTAAAGAAATTTCTAAGGGAATAAAAGAAGGAATGTCAGAAGATAATGCAATTTATTGCAAATATTGTGGAGCACAACTTGATGCAGATTCTAGTTTTTGTAAGAAATGCGGAAAACAACTTTAATAAAAACAAAATTATAAAGCAATTTAAGAATAACCTAAAATTATTAAATTCAAACAATTAAATAATTTTAGGTATTTTGCTATTTATAGAGAAAGTATTAATAAATGAAAAAAATTAACAGAAAAAAACAATTGAATTGGTGAATAGTATCATAATTAAATTGGCGGCTAAAGCGGGTATAATTAAAAAAACGGGAAAAAATGGGAAAAAATCAATAAAAAACTACATTAAAATTACATTAAAAATGGAAATTTGCGAAATGAAACCCTAGAACCACAAGGTTTTCGATTCTTATCAAACTGTTTGGAAGCTCCAAAAACCGTTTTTTCTAAAGGTTTCTAAAAGTTTCTAAAACTTGCTAAAAAGGGCTAAAATGCCGAAAAATAGCGAGTTTTGGAAAAAATCTAAAATCTAAAAGTTTCTAAAAAGTTCTAAAAGTTTCAATAAATTTCAAAAAAAAATCACAAAATTACATTAAAATTACATTAAAATGCAAAAAAACCACATTATAATTACATTAAAAAGTCAAATTTGATTAAAGGTATAATGCAGATGTTTCAAGGGATTTGGAAAAAGGAATATTATAATTACATTATAAAATAAAATATGTATTTTATAATTTGTGATACAATTAAAAAAATATTATTAATGTTGTAACGAAATTGATAAAATTTAACACTATATTTATAGAAGGGTACAAGATAATGAAAAATATTGATGAAATCTATAGTGAATATGCTAATTTAATAAAAAACTATATTTTTTCTATAACAAGAGATAAAGAATTGTCAGAAGAAATTATGCAAGAAACATTTGTTGTAGCAATAAATCAGATAGATAATTTTAGAGGAGAATGTAAGATTTCTGTATGGCTTTGTTCAATTGCGAAAAAAATTCTTTATAAAGAAACTAAAAAACATAATTTAAGAAATATAATACCTATTGATGAATTAGAAATTACAGACAATAAAAGTATTGAAGAAGAGTGTATTAAAAATGATAACAAATTAAGATTATATGAAGCCCTTCAAAATTTAGATGTTATTACTAGAGAAGTAATGTATTTAAGACTCACAGGAGATTTAACTTTTAAAGAAATAGGGAAAATTTTGAACAAAAGCGAAAATTGGGCTAGAGTGACATTCTTTAGAGGAAAACAAAAATTAAGTAAGGAGGATATTATATGAAAACATTAGAGTGTGATATTATTCAAGATTTATTACCAAGCTATAGCGATAAAATATCAAGTAAAGCAACTAATTCGTTAGTTGAAGAGCATTTACAACAATGTAAGAATTGTAAAATTGTATTAGAAAAAATGAATAAAGATATAGACATCTCATATACAGGTAATCAAGATGAAAAAATAGATTATTTAAAAGGATTTAAAAAAAGAAAAAAAACTATTGTAATTTTATCTATTGCAATAACTATAAGTATTTTATTAATTGTCTTTGCTTTTAATGTAGTTAATAAAAATATTTTGATAGATAGACTATTATATGTAGATGTAAATAAATTTAATGTAGATTATATGTATATAAAAGAAAATGAAGGTAGAAATGAAACAACAGGAGAAACGATTAAATATAAAACATTACAAGTTTATTTATACTCTGATGAATATAAGAATATGTATTTAACTGGAGGATACGAATTAGAAAGTGGAGAAACTGAAATATATTACAATATTGCTGCAAAACAATTGCCTAAAGGTGTTGAATTTGATAGTAGTGGTTTAGAAATATCCTTTATGCTAGATGATTATATTGAAAAGATACTTATTAAAGATACAAAGAATAACTTAAAAGAAATATGGAATAAAAATATGAAAGTGCAATCAGAAGAAGAGTGGAAAGGAGGTAAATCTTGAAAAAAATAGCAAAATATGCTAAAATATAATTAGATATTGTAAAAAGGCAAAATAAACGAAAGTTTATGTACGCAAAGCCAAAGGTCTAAAAGTTCTAAAAGAACTCAAGATAGCTTGGTTGCACAAAAGAGGAGGAGATTTATATGGAGAAGAAAAGAATGAAATTATGGAAAAAATTATTACTTGTAGTATTAGCTTTACTTGTAGTATTTGCCATATTTACATTAAGAAAATATATAATCATAACAAAACTTGTAAATGTATCTAAAGATTATGTAGGCAAAACAAATTTTGTGGTAGATACATATGGTTTAACAAATGATTCTGTGACATTAACAAAAACATACTATAAAGATGGAAATCTTTTAAGTACATCACAAACTTTTAATCATAATATTTTAGATGAAAGAAAAATTATCGCATACAATAAAGATGATGAAAAAATAGTAATTATACAAGCTGGAGAAGATAAAGTGCTATTAGCAAATGGAAATATATCACCAGTATATGTTAATACAATTAGTGAGTATGATGATATTAAATTCAAAATACCATTAGCACTTACATCAAAATTAAAAACAGAAGAATGTAATAATAAAGAATGTTATTCAATAGAATTATCAAAAGATTATAAAATATGGGTAGAAAAAGAAACAGGAATTATAATAAGAGTAATGGATTTTACATATATAACAAATCGTTATTATTCTTTTGATATAGTAAAAGATGAAGATATTGTAAAACCTGATATATCAGATTGCAAAATTCAATAATATTAATAAAAACATTAAGCAGATAAGTAGTTGATACTTATCTGCTTTTATGATATATATATAGAAAAAATCTTGGAAAGTTGGTTGGTGGAATCGGTATGGTATATATTAGGAGGATTACTACTAGATATAATATGTGTAGAAAATTCATATTTAATAGTTGGACTTTTATTCTTAGCTATTATAGTAGTAGTTTTAGACTATATGAGAACAAGCATAGGACTAAAACCAGAGGAATATAAAAAAGAAGATATAGAATTTGTAAATATAAAATAAGAGGTATAAAATGGCGATGATAAAAGTTGAAAATTTAGTAAAAACGTATCAAGTAATTCAGAAAGAAAGTGGCCTTTTTGGATATTTTAAAAATTTAGTAAAACCTAAATATAAAGAATTTGATGCAGTTAAAGGCATAAATTTCAGTATAGAAGAGGGAGAATTGGTTGGATATATTGGAGAAAATGGAGCAGGAAAATCAACTACAATAAAAATGCTAACAGGTTTACTTACTCCTACGTCTGGAGAAGTTATAGTAAACAATCTAAAACCATATAAAAGTAGAATTGAAAACAATAAAAATATAGGTGCAGTATTTGGACAAAAAACTCAGCTTTGGTGGGATTTACCCGTAATTGAATCATTTAGACTTATAAAGAAAATGTATAAAATTCCAGAAGGAGAATATAGAAAAAATTTAAAAAAATTTACAGAAATATTGGAGTTAGACGAATTACTAGAAAAACAAGTAAAGAATTTGAGTTTGGGTCAAAAAATGAGATGCGAAATAGCAGCAGCTTTCTTGCACAATCCTAAAATAGTATATTTAGATGAACCAACAATAGGACTAGATGTTTTTGTTAAAGAAAACATTAGAAAATTTATAAAAGAAATAAATAAAGAAAAAAATGTAACAGTTATACTAACAACACATGATTTAAAAGATATTGAAGATGTATGTGACAGAATAATATTGTTGGATAAAGGGCAAATAATTTATGATGGAAGTAAACAAAAATTTAAAGATACATATGGTAAATACGTAATAGCAGAGTTTACTGTTAAAGATAAAAATTTAAATATAAATGACAATATAAGAATAGATGAAATAGAAATATTAGAAGAGACAGAAAATCAATTAAAACTAAAATTTAAACATGAGGAAACAACCATTGTAAAAGTAATGGAGCAAATATCTAATTATTGCAAAATAGAAGATATACATATGAAGGAAGCGGAATTAGAAGATATATTAAAAGAAATATACAAAGGAGCACACAAATGTTAAAAACAATGCTAGCACTTGCAAAAATGCAATTTAACCAGTACAACATTTATAAATCAAATTTCTATTTATGGACATTAAATAGAATTATAGAAGTAATAGTATATATTTTCGTATGGCAAGCAATATATAATCAAACAGGTGATGCAGGAGGATTTACTATTAATCAATTAGTTACATATTATATTTTAACAGTATCAATAAGACCAATTGCACTGTTTAGCATTAATTCAGACATAGCATATTCTATACGAAATGGTAAAATAAATAAGGAATTACTAAATCCTATTTCGTATTTTCAATATTGTTTTGGAGTTAATTTAGGAGAAATGGCATTTGCATTAGTTATTGGAATTGCGACATTTGTAATTTGTAGTGTGTTTTGGACAATAATTTTACCTGCAAATTTAACTAGTTTTATATTATTTTTAATAGTAATAATGTTAGGAATACCATTAACATTTTTTATTGAAGTAATAGTAGGAACTGTTGGATTTTATAGTAGTTCTATTTGGGGGATGGAAATATTAAAAGATGCAATTATATCTATTTTTTCTGGAATAATTGCACCAATTGCTTTATTTCCAATGTGGTTTCAAAAAATAGCGAATATATTACCATTTAAAGATTTAATATATACTCCAATAAATATTTGGTTAGGACAAGTACCTACAAATGAAATAATATTTGTAATATTAAAGCAATTAATATGGACAATCATTTTATATGTGATTGCAAAAATATTTTTTAATTATTCTATAAAAAAGATAACAATAAATGGAGGATAAAATGACTAAAGCTTTAGATAATATAAAATTGTATTTTTCATTTTTGAGTGCGTCATTAAGAGAAATGCTAATATATAGACTAGATTGTTTAGTAGGAATGGTATCTCAAATTATTACTCAATTAGTAGAAATAATATTTATATGGATAGTATTTCAAAATACAGAAAATTTAGCTGGATGGAACTTTAAACAGATTCTATTATTATATGGTATAACTTTAATTTCAGTTGCGCTAAAAACATTTTTATTTGATGGCTTGTACGAATTAGGCCCTA
The DNA here is from genome assembly GCA_017397545.1 of Clostridia bacterium. Classification (GTDB taxonomy): domain Bacteria; phylum Bacillota; class Clostridia; order TANB77; family CAG-508; genus CAG-452. Next base: position 22,887 of record JAFQIK010000037.1, on the reverse strand, counting down.
CATATATAAGAAATGGAGAATTTGATAAAATATTATTAAGACCAGTCCATCCAATAATATCTATAATAGGATCAACAAAAGAATTTGTAGCATTTGGATATTTAGTATTAGGGTTGATAATGACGATTATTATGTTTATAGAACTTGCTATACCAGTAACGGCACTATTAATTATAAAAATAATAGTTTTTAGCATATGTGGAGCTGCAATTATTGGTGCAATTGATACAATATTTAGTATTACATCATTTTGGACACATAGATCAAATGAAATAATATGGTCATTTGATAGAATATATACTTTTGCACAATATCCAATAGATATATATAACAAATTTATAAAAATATTAATAACTGTAATATTACCATTTGCATTTGTTGCATATTATCCAACAATGAACTATTTAGGAATGGATAAATATATGCTCTATTTATCACCATTAATTGCAATTATACTATGGATAATTGCGGTAAAGCTATGGGATTTAGCATTAAAAAAATATAGAAGTACAGGAACATAAAAAAATCCTCTGTAAAACTAAAATACAGAGGATTATTTTTTATATAATGGAAAAATCACATGTAGGGGCTGGCGTCCTCGACAGACCGTATTAACCAAAATTATTTTTCATATTATTGGTATATAAATATTAGTAGTAATTTCTCCTTCATATTCTTCTATATCAGGAATTGTATCTAAGTTATATCCTAAATATGGTATAACACAAGCATATATCATATTAGTAAAACTACTAATATCAATTGCTTTTCTGCTATCTATACTAAATTTTAAGAAAGTTTTATTTTCTATGACATAGCTTTTACTTCCTTTAAAATTACAAGTGCTAGCTATATGATATGTAGCCATTTGAGGTTCTTCTGTAAATTTATCGTATTCAACTATTCCATATCTCTTGTCTTCAAAAATAAAGTCTTTATTTGAAAGCATTTCATCCCAAAAAGGAGAAGCAACATCTGGAATAATATCAATAGGCATAGACTTACTAACGGTATATAAATTAAAAGTTATATTTTTAACTATTGAATAATTTATTTCTTCAGAAGCTTTACTGATTTTAGTAAAATCAAAAACAGGCAAAGCTTTTAAATTATTTTTGTTCTTTAAAATATCCTTTGGACTAAACCCCATCATTTTTTTAAATGCTCTTCCAAAAGAAGTTGCTGATTCATAACCATATTTAACAGAAACATCAATAACTTTTACTCCATTTAATAAATCTGTACAAGCAACAGTTAATCTTCTTTTTCTTATATACTCAGCTAAAGACATGTTTGTTACAAAATAAAATATCCTATGAAGAGAATACTCATTAACACATAAAATATTTGCAAGTGTTTTGTATTCCAACTCTTTGTCCAAATTATCTTCTATATATTTAATTAGTTCATTTAATTTATCAATACTACCTTTAAACATAAAAACACTCCTATATAAAATTATACCACATTTTACATAAATTTGAATAGACTTTTTTGATATCTAAAAAGTTGAACTTTATTATGAATTAGAATTTGTAGAGAAAATGTAGGGGCGACTAGTAGTCGCCCGCTCTTCGAAGCAATTGCTTAAAAAACAAAATGTAGGGGTCGCTGCCCACAGCGACCCGTTTCCTCGAAGCAAATTCTGAAACAACAAAACACAATTATTTTGCAAACTTTATTGACATTGTTCCGAAAATGGTATAAAATATAAAATACAAACATTATTCCGAATAAAGAACAATACAAAAAGGAGGTGGGATTAAATGGGATATTTAACAGCAAAACAATTTTCTGATAAATGGGGAATATCAGAAAGAAGAATAATAAAACTTTGTATGGAAAACAGAATAAATGGTGCTGTAAAAAACGGAAGACAATGGAATATACCAGAAGATACGCTTAAACCATACGATAAAAGAACAAAAATTTCTAAATATGTAAAAACTAAAAAATCTGTAGTAATTCTAAATATTAATAACGAGGTAGGAAATTATTTAATTCCGCTTCTAAAAAAAGAAGGATACACAATAACAGGAATTTATGAAGAAAATCAAGTAATAAATATAAAAAATGAAGCTGATTTGCAATTACTGCAAATGGATTTTACTAGCACAGATAAAATAGTACAAACTATCAAAAACACAGAAAAATATTACGATAGTATGGTATTTATAGAATCAGAAAAAACAGGCAAAAATAGTGAGTTTTTAATAAGAGAATTTGCTAAAAAAATGAATTGTACTTCTAGTATAGTTTTAGTAAATAATGTAAGTGATGTAAAAACAAAACTAGAACAAAAACTAGCAAAAGAATTTAAAGAAGAAATAGGACTTAGAATAAATGCTGTAAATCTGGATATTCCAACTAAAGGTAATTTACTAATTGATTATCAAGAAGTAGCAATAGATGTTGCAGATATGGTAATTAAATACAAAAATACTACAGGAAATTCAATAACTACAAATGCAGGATACATACAGTTTAATAAAGATGGAAAAACAAAAGCATTTTGTGCAGGAGAATTTTATAAAGTTTTAGATTTCTATTTTAAAAGCTTAAACAAAGATTCATATTTATGGTGTGCATCTACTATGATGGAAGATGAATGGACAGAAGAACCTGCAGAAATGAATTTTAGAGTAGCTAATTTAGATGCTGCAAACAGAGGTGCAAAAATAGATAGAATTTTTATATTTAGCAAAACTAAAATAAAAGAATTTAGAAACAACAAAACACTAAAAATATATATGCAAAGTAATATAAACACACTATTTGTTGATTATGACGAAATTATGAAAAAGAATCCAAAACTAATAGAAATAGTAGGGAACGGCTGGGATGGAATTGACAATAATACTTTAATTCTTGACTTACCAGCAGGAAATAAAGAAAGAGGTTATGTTTCTATAAATAGGAAGGAGGTCGAAGAGGCATATAATTGTTTCCAAGAACTTAAAAAATATTCTAAAGATTTAAAAAAAGTACTAAAGAACTAGAAGTGTCAAGAATGTAGAAAGGAAAATAATTATGAATAGCTTTATAAAAAAACTTAAAGATTTAACAAAAAAAGAAGAAACATATGCTAGTTCAGAAATTGAAGTAAGGGTAAAGGAGGATCCAAATAGCGAATATGGCAGAGATGTTTTTATCTATTTAAGAGAACAAATTAGTGACTCAAATTTATATAAATATCCTACAGCCAGGATAAAAGCTACAAATATGGAAGATATCCAAGATTTTATAGAATATAGATTGCATGCTTTGCCAGGAGGAAGAGCAGGATTTGGAGGCTATTTATATCCAAAAGATTTAGATAAAAGTAGGATGAGTTTTTATAGTTTTAGCGATTTTTGGTATAAAACTTTTGGAGAAGAAATTTCAAGTGAAAGGAAATTTACAATAGATGAATTAAAAGGATTTTTACAAATTTTTAGATCAAGAATAGAAGATGCAAAATATCAGTGCTTATATGAAGTTAAATATAAGGATTCTTTTGAAGGGATAAGAAAGTTTAAAGGTTCAAGATACTTTGGTGGTATTTTACAAGGAGACACAAGACAGTTTGAACAAATAGAAGGAGAAAACGACATCGAATTAGGAGAATTTTTAAGTACGTATACACAAGAAGAATTATTAGGAGACGAATTACAACAACTGATATTAGAAGCATTACCAGAAAAAATGAAAGATGACATGATTAAAAAATTAACAGTCTCAGATGTAAATATAAGAATAGGAGAAGAAACCATAAATTTGGCTAGATGTTATAACCATAGGGGGATAAAGAATAATAATGTCACACCTTTTGAATTGATAGACTTATGTTCAGTTAAAAAAACAAGCAGAATTTATGACAGCTCATATTTTACTAAAGATGCATTAAGTAAAATCGTTGAAAAAAGAGAAAAGGAAAGAGGTATATAAAATGAGTGAATTGATTTATAAAGAAATTGAAAAGAAAGATGAAAAACAATTAAGGGAGTTAATAAGTACAGTTTTAGGGAACTTAGAAAGACCAGAGTTCTTTATTCCTTATGAAGAATGGGAATTAGAGCAAATTTTTGATAAAAATTATGCGCCTTTACATGGAGCGTATGATGGAGATAAACTTGTAGGTATGGCTCAACTATATGTAAAAAGAGAAATGCTTCAAGAATTTATAGATGTATTAGGATTAAATGACTATAAAGTATGCGAATTGGGAGGTAATCTTGTTCTTCCAGAATATAGAGGAATGGGAATAATGAGAAAATTGATAGAAATGCAAACAGAATTAGCAAGAGAATTAGGATTTGACTATGTTATATCAATGGCACATCCTGATAACATGGGAAGTAATAAAGCACTGCAAAGATTAGGATTAGAATATGTAAAAACAACAACTGTAGCAAACGGACATTTAAGAGATATCTATCAAATGAAATTATAATAAGGAGATAAAAAGATGGAATTAAGTCTAGAATATATATTATCACAAGTATTTGTTATAGTAAGTTATTTTCTCTTAGTGTTAAGCTATCAAGCAAAATCAAGAAAAAATATTTTAGTATTAAGTAATATATCATTAGTTGCAAATGGTATAGCATATATTTTCTTGCAAGCATATACAGGGCTTGCAATGTGCTTTGTAGCAATATTAAGAAATATTATTTTTCTTATTGATGAAAAGATAAACGGTAAGACTGAGAAAATAGAAAAAAAGGATATAGTAATATTAGCTGTACTATATTTAATATCTGTAATATCAACAATATTTACATATGATGGTATATTGAGTTTAATACCTGTTGTTATAACGATGATATATACATATTCTGTCTGGCAAAAGAAAACTTCTGTGTATAAGCTATTAGGCTTACCAATGGGAATATTATGGATAACATATAATATTTATATAATGTCTATATTTGGAATAATATTAGAAACAATATTAACTATATCTGCGACATACGGGTATTTTAAAGAGAAAAAAATTAGCAAAAATTGACATCTACATAAAATAAATGTTATAATATAAACATAATTTGTATAGGAGGTTATAAAATGAAACAACATTTAATAACAGCAGATTTTTGTAACAAACATGATTTAAGTAATGAGGAAATTGCACAAATTTTAATAAATTCTTTTTCAAATGGAGAAGCAAGAGATGAGAAAGAAACTTTTATAAGAAATCAGTTTTTGGCTTGCCTTACAACAAGTAGATCATCTAATTGGCCATCGGCAGATAAACCTTTTACAACACATACTATACATATAGATAAATCTAAAGGGAAAGAAGTATATCAAAAATGTCAAAAAGCATTAGAAGAAGCAGGATTTACTACAATAATTAGTGCAGAAAAAGGAATAATGGAAGTAAAATGGAATGAACCAAAAACAATGCAAGATGGTAATTCTGAATTTAAGGATTATTATACTTTTTATTCTGGAGAAGACCAAGAACCGGTAAAACAAGGTTCTGATAGAGAAAGAATAACAGCTTTTTTGGCTAAATGGGAAGAAAAATTAGAAGGAATGGAAGAAGGCGAAACAATAGAAATTAATGCTCAGGAAGATTTCCCTGAGAATCTTTATAAATCTGTAGAAACACTAATGGCTAAGCTCTTATCAAAAGGGTATAAAGCTAAAATTGATTATTTTAGTTATCCACCAAAAGTATCTGTGGAAGTATTAAGTAAAGAAGAAAACGAAAAGTCAGCAGAGGGAGTTGCAATAGGAGAAGGTTAATATTAGTAGTATAAAACAACAAAACTAGTATCAAAAAAGTAGAGAAACACCTTTTAATCAAATCTATAATTATAATAGATTTAATTGGAGGTGTTTTTATATTGAACATATACAATTTTAATAAAAATATAAATGGACTTAACAGTATAAATGAAGGAGAATACACAAATTATATGCTTAGCAATATTGAAAATGGTATTGCAAATGAATTAAATATGGAATTTGACAGCAAAAATCCATATATAAATAAAGAAATTAAATTTTAAAGGATTAACAAATGAAAAATAATGTAATAACAATTGGATTAAAAGGAACAAAAAGATATATTTTTTGGCTCCTTATTTTAAGTATAGTTTTTTCTTATTTAACTTTGCAAACAGCAATATATGTAAAATATGCAATAGATAATGTAATCTACAATGATTATGAAAATTTACCAATATTTATTAACAAAATATTAACAAATAGCTATATGCATAATTTATTAATAATATCGGCAATTATTATTGTAATAAATTTATTACTTATGTTTGTAAGCTATTTAAGAAGTATAATAACAAGTAAGTTTAAACTAAAAATAAATACAAATGTAAAATTAAAACTATTTAAACATACTTTAAACTTAGAATATAAAAGCTATAACTCATACGATAAAACTGAGATTTTACAAAGAATTACAGAAGATGCAGACATTTATTCTAACTTTTTTAATAATCAGTTTAATATGATAATTGACATTATATTTTTAACTATTTTTATAATAACAGAAACAGTTAGTTTAAATATAGCTATAACAATATATTTTGTAATCACTTTTTTAGTTATGATATTGTTTTCTTTTTGGTATTTAAAAAGATTGGACAAGCAAATAGGAGAATGTATTAGAACAAGAAAAGAATTATTAGGAGCAACTATGCTAAATCTTAATAATTTTAAATTAATAAGAATGTTAAACAAACAAAAAGAAGAAAAACAAAAATATAAAGTTTTAAATGATGAATGTACTGCAAGTAATGTAAAACTAATTAAACTAATTTTGTTTTATGAAATAATGAGTGATCACATTACTTATTTAAAAACTCCAATTATATTTATAATCGGAGGAATGTCTGTTATAAATGGAACAATGACTATTCGGAGGAATAACTGTATTATTAAATTATGCAGGAACAATATTTGATTATTTTCTACAATTAGGAGCAAACTTAGAATCGATAGACGATTTTTATGCAGTAAGTAAAAAAATAAGTAAAATGCTTAAACTAAAAGAAGAAAGTAAAAATAAAGATTCATATAAGCTTGATGGAGATATTATTTTTAGTAATGTAAGCATACTTGCTGAAAATAAATTAATGCTTAAGGATTTGAATTTTATTATACAAAAAGGGGAAAAGGTTGCAATCCTTGGTGATAATGGAAGCGGAAAAAGTCTATTATCAAAAGCTATATTGGGATTTAATGAACACAATGGAAATATATATATAAATAATCATAATAGCAAAAGGTTAAATAAAAGAAATATAAGAGAATATGTAGAATTAGTTGATGGAAATTCATACTTATTTAAAGGCACAATTTTAGAAAATGTGTTATTAAAAAACAGTAAAGCAAACAATATAGAAAATGTACTTAAAGATGCAGAAATTTATGATGATATTCAAAGATTTGAAGAAAAAGAAAATACTTTAGTTGGAGAAAAAGGAGCAAAACTTTCAGGAGGGCAAAAACAAAGAATATCAATAGCAAGAACATTAGTAAATAATAAGCCGATAGTTATTTTTGACGAAGCATTTAATAAAATTGATAACAACACAAAAGAAAAGATATTAGAGAATTTAGTAAACAAGTATAACCAGAAAACAATGATATTTATAACACACGAATTAAAAATAACAGAATATGTAGATAAAGTAATATATATAGAAAACAAAACAACAACAGTTAAAAAAACTAATCAACTAAAACTAGCATAAATAAATCAAATTTATAGAGGAAATGTAGGGGCGAACTGTGTTCGCCCGCTCTACATAGGCATTGCTAATAAAATGAATGTTAATATAGGAGCAAAAGATGAAAACAAAAAAATTACAAGAATTATATAAAATGTATCAAGATGCAGGACATCATAAAAAAATGCTGCAGTTATTTTTACTTATTGTTGTAACAGTAATTATGGAACTTATATTAGTTACATATATTACAAAAAAAATTATAAATATAGAAATTCCAAATCAAAATATAAAAGGAATACTTACATATTCAGCTTTATATATCATCATTATATTAATACAAAGCTATATGGTATTAAAACATTGCAATATGAGATGTATTCTAGAAAGAATAATGCAAGGAGAATTAAGAGAAAAAGTATTTAATAAGTTACAAAAAGTTAATACAAAATTTTATGACGAAAACGAATCTGGAACGATATTGCAATTTATGCAAAATGATACAAACGAAGCAGGAAGATTGTTTCCTGATATTATTGTAGAAATGTACTTTATGGGAGTTATTAGATTTTTAATAATAGCATTTTTTATGATGTTTATAGATTTGAAAGTAACTTTATTAATTGTAGGATTATATATAATAGGATATACAGTAACTGTATATTTTAACAGAAAAACAATAAAAGAAATATATGAGATAAGAAAAACAAGTATAGAAATTTATACATTAATAAATGAAGGAATTCAAGGATTTTTAACAATAAAGACTTTAGAAATTATAGATAATAAAATACAAGAATTAGAAGCAAGATTAAATGAATTTGTTTCAGAAAATAAAAAGGTAGAAAAAATAGTGGCAACATATAATAGCATATTTACATATATAACTTCATTTTCAATACCTCTAATAATATATTTTTCTGGAAATAATATTGTTAAAGGATTGGCAAGTTATGCAGAAATAATGCTACTGATTGATTACAGTGGAAATCTAGGATATGAGTTTAATTGGTTTATTAGGCATTTAACAGGATTTAATAAGGCATTTGTTTCATATTCTAAAATACTTAAATTTTTAGAAATAGAAAATGTAGAAGAAATTGACAATGGGCAAGAACTAAAAGAAATAAATTCTATAGAATTTAGAAATGTAAATTTTTCGTATAATGACAATCAAAAAACAATTAAAAACTTTAATTTAAAAATTAATCAAAATGATAAAATTGCTTTAGTTGGAAAAACTGGAAGCGGAAAAAGTACAATAACCAATTTATTGTGTAGGTTTTATGAACCGAATAACGGAAAAATACTAATTAATGGTAGTGATTATAAAGAATATAGCATAGCATCATTAAGAAATAATATAGGATATATAATGCAGGATGTACAAATATTGCCACATACAATAATTGATAATATAAGATATGTTAATAAAAATATTAAAGAAGAGGAAATAAAAAATATATTTAAAAGATTAAAACTACATGATAAAATAATGACTTTAGAGGATGGATATAACACAAATATATTTGATAATCCAGATGTTTTATCAACTGGAGAAAAACAACTTATAAACTTTGCAAGAATAATGGCTATAAATCCAGATTTAATAATATTAGATGAAGCAACATCTAATTTAAGCAATAACACAGAAATGCTTGTAAAAAATGCAATAGAAGAAGTAACAAAAGAAAAAATAAGTATAATAATTGCTCATAGATTAGAAACAACAAAATTGTGCAATAAAATAATTACTATGCAAGATGGAATGATCGTATAAAACATAAATCTGCTTTCTCAAAAATGCGAAAGCAGATTTTATAATACATAATCCAGATTTTAATAAAAATTTATCCACATTTCACAAATTTGTGAAATGTGATAAATATATTTACAAAAAATGTAAAATATGATAATATAAAATAAATTTAAATCAATTAATTTTATTTCATGGCATTTCGCCAATAAATTTCAAATGAATTAAAAATAAATAATGAAAGGAATGATGGTTATAGAATTAAAGAAAATTGAAGAAGGCCTTATATCTATTTATGAAAATTAATCAAAAGAAAGGCTAATTAATGCAAGACAATTGCACAGAGAATTAGAAAATAAAAGAAGATTTGCAGACTGGATAAAACAAAGAATAGAGCAATATGGATTTGTTGAAAATGAAGAATTTATTAAGCATCACAATTTTGTGATGGTTGGAAATTTAAAGAAACCACAAATTGATTATTTTGTAACAATACATATGGCCAAAGAATTATGTATGGTAGAAAATAACGAAAAAGGCAGATTTATAAGAAGATATTTTATTGAAACTGAAAAAAGATATAGAGAAATCATAAATACTAACAATAATTCAAATCAACTAATTGATTTAATGCAAAATGCAATAAATTATATGAAAGAAAATAATTTGAGAGTTGATAATTTGGAATTAGGATTAAAAGAAGTGAAAAACGAAATTGAAAATATTAAATCATCAATTGATATAAAAATTCAAAATAATTACTGCTTATCATCTGACATAGCAGAACAACTAGGACTATATTCTGAAAATAAAATTCCACACTCAAATTTAATAGGAGCAATAGCAAGAGAATTAGGATATAAAATATCATATAAGCATTTTTATGAAGATGAGCATATAGCAATAATAAAAGACTTAACTAAAAATGAATATTGGCAAGTATACTTTAAACCATTAGCAGTTAAAAAAATAATAAAATGGTTTAATACAAATAAAGATGAAATCTATTACGAAATACAATATGTAAAAAATACTAAATATGGAAAGAGGGGAGAAATTAAGGAAAGAGGATATAAAATAGAAAATATATGTTACAAAATACATAATTATTAATAATACTATTATTGCGATATAACGCTTTATGTGATATATTAATATAGAAATAATAAAGAATTGATTGTTTGCTAAGGAGGACATTTTGAATAGTATTGTTTGTATAAAACCTGTAACTACAAAAAATAATTTGGACAGAAAGGGTATTAATGAGATAGATTTAAATGCAATAGAAGAGGCTATAAGATTAAAAGAAAAATTAGGAGGAAAAACAATTGGTATCACTATGGGGACTAAATTATCAGAAGTAGTTTTAAAAAAAGCTATGTCTTTAGGTATTGATGAAACAGTTTTGGTAACAGATAATAAATTTGCAGGTTCAGATACTAATGCAACAGCATATGTTTTAAGTAAAACAATAACTAAAATTAAACAATATGATTTAATTATATGTGGTAATAATTCATCTGATAGTGCTACTGGACAAGTGGGAATAGAATTAGCAAACAAATTAAGTATTCCTTTTGCAATTAATGTTATTGAAGTAAAAGTAATTGATGATAAAACTATAGAATGTAAGTCTATTACCGAATTTGGAACAGTTAAAACTATATTAAAATTACCAGCTCTAATAACAGTCTTGAAAGATATTAATGTTCCTAGAATACCAACAATAAAGCAAATTTTAGAAAGTCAAAATAAAAATGTAAAAAAATATAATTCAGAAGATATAGAAACAGAAGATAAATATTGTGGATTAATAGGTTCACCAACAAAAGTTATTAGCACGTTTCGAATTAATAATAGAAAAAAAGAATGCAAAATAATAGAAGGAACAATAGATTTTAAAGTTAATAAGATATTAGAAATAATAAGAGAAAACCAAAATATAAATGCAAATAATAATGAAGAGACTTTTGAAGAGAATAATAATAGTGATACTCATAAAATATGGATATATGCCGAAGAAAATAATGGTGAAATTACAAAGAATACTCTTGAATTATTAGGAAAGGGTAGAGAATTAGCAGATAAGAGTTCTTCTAGTTTAGAAGCTATAATTGTAACAAATGAAACATCTAATTTAGATAAATTAATAAAATATGGTGCGGATAAGGTATATTGTGTTAATAGCAATACTAAAAATTATTGTAGTATATCTAAAAAAATATTAAAAATTATAAAACAGCATAATCCTCAAATATTCTTATTAGGAAAAACTTTTTACGGAAAAATAATTGCTGCATACGTAGCTTCAGAATTAAATACAGGATTATCAGCAGATTGTATTGATTTAGACATAGATGATGATAAAAAATTAATACAAAAACGAGTAGTATATAATGGAGAATTAATGGCAAATATTATATGTCCAAATACATTTCCTCAAATGGCAACTATATCATCTAATATATTTAAAACAAAGTATAATAAAAATCATAAAGGAGATATCTTTATTATAGATGATGATATAGAAAGTAGCGAGCATAATATAAATGTAAAAGAAATTAATTATAGTAATGAAGAAAATATAGAAGATGCAAAATTTATAATAGCAGCTGGTGGAGGAGTAAAAACACAGGAGAGCTTTGAGAAATTGCAAAAATTAGCTAATATTCTTGAGGCTAAAGTAGGAGTTACCAGAAGATTAGTGGATTTAGGTTTTTCAAATTATAAATATCAAATTGGACAATCTGGTAAAACTGTAGACACAAATTTATATATTGCATGTGGTATATCAGGAGCAAGCGAACATATTTTAGGAGTAAATAGCAAAATAGTACTTGTAATAAATAATAATCCTAAAGCTTCAATTTTTGATATAGCCGATTATGGCATAATAGAGGACGTAGATAATATAATACCAATTTTAATGAAAAAAATAAAAGAGGAGGATACAAAATGAATATTTATGAAATGACTAAGAAAATAATAAAGGAGAATAAATTTTTATCACTAGCAACAACAAATAATGCGGGAGAATTATGGATTGCACCATTATCATACTCAATTGATAAAGATTTTAATTTCTATTTTACAACAGATGTAGAATCGAAACATATACAACATATTAGAGAAAATCCATATGTATGTTTTTCTATTTTTGATTCTACAAAAAATGTAAGTGAAATAGATGGATTGCAGATAAAAGGTATAGTAGGGGAAGTAGAAAAAGAAAAACTTAATGAAATTGTAAAAGATTATTATCTGCAAGTTTTTCCAAATGAAGAAGAACGAAAAGCTTGGGAAGCAGAACCTGAATATTTTCTAAAAGATGAGTGGCCAGTTTATAGATTCTTTCAAATAATGCCTTTAGAAATATATAAAAGAGATACAGAAAATATAGATGTTGATAGAAGAATAGAGATTGATATAGAAAAATTGAAGGAGGTAAGAGAATGAAAGTATTAGTAACAGGTGGTACAGGAAGCTTAGGAATGGCTATTATTGAAGAATTTGCTTCAGAGTATGATGTTACATTTACATATCATACTCAAAAAGAAAGAGCTGTAGAACTAGCAAATAAATTTAATTGTAAATATATGCAGACTGGCGAATTAGATAATGCAGAATTTGATTTTGATATTATAATTAATAATGCAGCAATCAGTGGAGAAATAGACAGAGCAGAAAATATATCTACTGAAAGTTTTGCTGAGGTAATGCTAACAAATGTTGTTTTGCCATTTAATATAATTAAAAAATCATTAAATCATATGAAAAATAATAAATTTGGAAGAATAATTAATATTTCATCGGTATATGCTATAAGAGTTGAAGAAGAGTTAACCGCATTTAATACATCTAAATATGCTCTTGTAGGATTATCGAATTCCATTGCAAAAGAGTATGCAAAATTTGGTATAACTTCTAATTCTATTTTACCAGGAACATTTGAATCTGAAGTATCTAATAAATTTGCAGATATATATTCAAATAATGAAGAAGAAAAAGAGAATTACTATAGTAATTTAATAAAAGATATACCTGCGAAAAGACTAGGTAATACAAAAGAAATTGCAAAACTAATTAAATTTATTGCCTCTGAAGAAGCTTCTTATATAAATGGAGCATCTATAACTATTGATGGTGCTTATTCTGTTTAGGAAATTGTTAAATTAATTGCATAAATATTAATAAAGGAGTTATTTTATGTATGATGTTATAATAATAGGAGCAGGACCTGCTCGGAGTAACAGCAAGTTTATATACGCGGAAGAAGTAATTTAAAAACTTTAGTTATATATAATGATAAATCAAGTTTAGAAAAAACAGAAAAAATAGATAACTATTATGGGTTTGAAAATGGAATAGACGGTAAAAAATTATACGAAGATGGAATAAATCAAGCTAAAAATTTAGGAATAGAAGTAAAAAACGAAGAAGTAATAAAAATAGAAATTGAGCAAGATGGATTTGGTGTTACTACAGAAAAAAATAAATTTGAGGCAAAAACAATTGTACTTGCAACAGGAAATAAAAAGAATACACCAAAAATAAAAGGAATAAAAGAATTTGAAGGTAGAGGAATAAGCTATTGTGCAATTTGTGATGGATTCTTTTATAGAAATAAAAATGTAGCAGTAATTGGAAGCGGAAATTATGCAATTTCAGAAACAAATGATTTAATAAATATAAGTAAGGAAATAACTATATTAACAAATGGAGAAAAGTCACCAGAAATTAGAGCAGATAATGTTAAAATAAACGAAAAAGAAATATTAGAAGTTAGAGGAGAACAAAAAGTAGAGGAAATTAGATTTACTGATAATACTACTTTAAAAACAGATGGGATATTTATTGCTGAGGGTATTGCAGGAAGCTCAGAATTTGCAAAAAAATTAGGAATATTAATGCAAAAAAATAGTATAATAGTAAATGAGAAAATGGAAACAAACATACCAGGTGTATATGCATGTGGAGATTGTACAGGAGGATTACTTCAAATATCTAAAGCTGTGTACCAAGGTACAGTAGCAGGATTAGAAATAGCAAAGTTTTTGAAAAATAAAATCTAAAAATTAGGTTGGAATAAATTGCAATTTAGAGGTGTGATGTGGGATGTGTGAGTTGTGATTTTAGAGATAAGCTTCGTAGCATTTCTATAAATTCGCACTTCACACCTCACACTTCTCACTTCTTTACAAATATATATCTTATTAAATTGATTATTAAGTATAAATATAAGGAGGCCATAATATGAGCGTATTAAAAATTACAAATAAAAATTTTGAGGAAGAGGTTTTAAATTCAGATAAACCAGTAATAATAGATTTTTATGCAGATTGGTGCGGCCCATGTAAAATGATGTCACCAATAATTGATAGTATTGCAGAAGAAAATCAAGAATTAAAAGTAGGAAAAATAAATGTGGATGAAGATCAAGAACTAGCAGTAAGATATAACATTATGAGCATTCCTACAATAATTATTTTCAAAAACGGAAATGAATACAAAAAAATTGTTGGAGTAACAAGCAAAGAAAACATATTAAAAGAAATCTAAAAAATAAATGCCATAGATATTAAAATTCTATGGTATTTTTTATACTTATATGATATAAAAAATATATACCTGAATAAAATTATACAAGATGTAAAAAATATAATTATATTTAAAGGAGGAAAGATTTATGGAAAGAAAACTAAAAGTAGTACAACTAGGAACAGGAAAAATGGCAAAATATACTATGAGGTATGTTTTAGAAAAAGGTGGAGAAATTGTAGGAGCAATTGATGTAAACCCAGCTGTTATAGGAAAAGACATAGGAGAAGTAATTGGTGGAGACAATTTAGGAATAAAAGTAATAGATTTTAAAGATGCAGAAGAGATGTTAAAACAAACAAAACCAGATGTATGTATTGTAGAAACAATGAGCTTATTAAGCGATTTAGAAGAACCATTAATGCTATGTGCAAAACTTGGAATAAATGCTATTACAACATGTGAAGAAGCATTTTATTCTTGGAATTCAAATCCAGGTTTAACTAAAAAGATAGATGACCTTGCAAAACAAACAGGATGTACAATAACAGGAAGCGGATACCAAGATATATATTGGGGACAATTAATAACAAGTATTTGTGGTTCAACACAAAAAATTACAAAAATAAAAGGAAGCTCAAGCTATAACGTAGAAGACTATGGAATAGCATTAGCAAGAGCACATGGCTCAGGACTTACAATGCAAGAATTTGATGAACAAGTAGCAAGTGTAGATAAAATAAGTGATGAAGAAAGACAAAAAATAATAGAAGCAGGAGAATATTTACCTTCATATATGTGGAATGTAAATGGTTGGTTATGTGACAAATTAGGATTAACAGTAAAATCACAAACACAAGTAACAGTTCCAACAACATATAAAGAAGATATTTATTCTGAAACTTTAGGAGAAACAGTTAAAGCAGGAGACGCAACAGGAATGAGTGCAATAGTTACAACAGAAACTAACGAAGGAATTACAATAGAATCTGAATGTATTGGTAAAGTATATTCAAGTGAAGACTTTGATAAAAACGAATGGACAGTATATGGGGAACCAGATACAACAATAACAGTAGCAAGACCTGCAACAGTAGAATTAACATGTGCAACAATTGTAAACAGATTACCAGATTTAGTAAATGCAAAACCAGGATTTGTGCCAACATCACAAATAGGAGAATTAAACTTTAAAACAAAAGCTTTAAACGAATATGTCGAAAAATAGAATAAAGAGTAGAACTCGGGGGAAAAGGGGCTAGACCCCTTTTTCCCCGAGTTACGTTTATTATATTTCATTTTGATGTCAATTATTGTAAAAGAAAATGTATTATGTTAGAATTGTAACGGATTATAGAATATATTATAAAATTAGAGGATAAAATGGAACAGAAAAAGTATTTAAAATTTTTCAAAAAAATAAATCCAGTATTTATGGCATTATCACGGAGATTTAATGTTTTATATAGCAATAGATAGCTTATTCTTAACTTTAGTAAAGGGATTATCGCCTGCTCAAATTGCTTTTTTACCTACGATTGGAACATTAATATCTGTTTTTTTACAAGTGCCTTTATTAAAAATTGTAGAAAAACTTGGTAATACAAAATCAACAAGATTTGGAACATTTCTTTTACTAGTATCTGCAGTACTTATTACATTTGGAAATTCATATGTTATTATTTTATTAGGAAGAGTTACATATGAAATAGCTTGGGTATTTAAAAATATGGAAACTATTGTTTTAAAAAACAACCTAATAGTTGAAGAAAAAGAACAAGATTTTATGAAGGAGAGAAACAAAGCTACAACATTGTATGCAATATTTACTGCAATTATTGCATTTATAGCAGGAAACTTGTTTAATTACAACAATTATCTTCCTATGTATTTGTGTATATTTATATGTTTAATTACTTTAGTAATGTCTTTTTCAATTAAAGATATATCTATAAATGATAGGCTAATACAAAGTAAAGAAAATAAAAAACATAAATTTTCTAAAAAAATATTATTCATGTTTGTTTTATACGGGGTAGCTTATGCATTAATAATAAATGGACAATTAGATGGAAAAGTTTTTATACAAAACGAATTATTTAAACATTATAACGAAACTTTAACCGTAACATATTTAAGTTTAATAGTTGCAATATCTAGAATAATGAGAATTATATCTAATATAGCATTTGGAAAAATATATTATAAATTAAAAGATAAAACTTCATTAGTGTTAATAACAATGTTAGGATTAGCATTTGTATTTTTTAGTATTGGATTTTATATAAATACTGCATTAATCATAAAATTTACAATTATGGCTATAGGATTTTTTATAATACTTGCAGTAAGAGACCCAATAAAACTATGCTTTCAAGATTTAGTTTTAAAACATACTGAGACAAATAAACAACAAGCGGGATTAACATGGTTACATTTTAGCAGGAAACTCGGAGGTTGTAGTTTAGGACTCATAATATCTGCAGTCCTTTTAAAACTAGAAATGATATATGTAATGATAGGTATGGCGGTTATAGGGATTATAGAAATATTATTGATTATTAAATTTTTTTCAATATTAAGATCAGAAAAAGAAGAAAAGGTAATAAATAAGCAGAAAATAAAAGTGTAAAAGTATCAAAGGCAATAGAATGCTACTTTAATGGCATACCAGAAGATGGAGATATAGAAAAAATAAAAATGATTGGAAATTGTGAAATAAAGCAATACAAAAGAATTATATAAAGATTAATTTCAGGAGTAACAAATGAGTAAAATTAAAAAAGAAAATCAAATTTTAATAATGTTAGCATTTTTTAGTATTTCAATGGGACTATGGAAAAACTTTCGACAGCTTTGGCTACAAGCTAACAGCTTTACTGCAACAAATATTAGTAATATACTTAGTATTGGAACACTAGCTAGTGTGTTCGGAATACTTTTAGTGGGAAAATACATAAAGCTAAAAAACTTAAAAAGTTTTATTACTTGTTCGTTATTAATTAAATTTATAAATTTAATATTTTTACTAAATTTAAACAATACAATAAATACATTTTTTATAAATATTTCAATAATAATAGATGTAGTAACAGGATATATAATAACTACTAGTGTATACCCATTAATAACAACAATTGTAAAGAATAATACAATTTATAGTAAAAGAAAATTAACAGAATACTTATTTCAGGACATAGGAATTTTAATAGGCGGATTATTAATTGGGAAAAATATTGCAGGACTATTGGTAAATTATAATGTTTGTTTATTAATTTCAATAATATTTTTAGGTTTTTCTATAATATTTATGGTTAATATGACTGCTTGTAAATCGATTGAAGATAAAAAAGAAGATAAGACTTCAACATTAAAAGTGATTTTAAAAAGCAAGTTACAAACTGTATATATGGTATATACATTTGTAGGGGCTACAGCATTTTCAACTGCATTAGGATTAAAAATGTTAACTTTTACAAATCATTTTAATTTTACAGATAGTACAGCGACTAATTATTTATTAATAATTGGTTTATTAGCAGATGTAATTGGTATATTAGCATTAAAATATCTAACTCCTAAAAATGACTATGTAACAATTTTTATAAAATTTGGAATAAGATGTATAGTTTATGCAATAGCATTTTTTGCAAATAATATAGTTTTTTCATTAATTGCTATAACTTGGTCACTATTAATTTCCACTTCATATGAAAATATTGCTGATGGTTACTATATTAATAATATTAGTTCAGAATATCAGCTGAGATATACAAACCTTAGATATACAATAAAATATCTGGGAGAGGCACTTGGAATATTCCTTTGTGGAGTGATGTATGAAAAAGGTCTTAGGTATATGCTAGGATTATCATCCCTATTTGTATCAATTCAAATTGGTATAGCATATTATTTGATTTATATAAGAAAGAGTAAATTAAACACAAAGAATTATGTGGCGGAGAAGAGTGAGATTTTAGTAGGAGAAAAATATGGAACAAGAAATTAGAAATAAATTATTTCAAATGCAAGATTTAAAATATAAAGAATTTAATAGTGATTTGTGTCCTAATGTAGACAATATAATAGGAGTAAGAATTCCTGATTTAAGAAAATATGCTAAAGAATTGTACAAAAACAACAAACTTAATGAAATAAAAATAGAAGACCATTATTATGAAGAATTAATGCTTCAAGGAATGATAATAGGTTTTCAAATAAAGGAAAATATAGAAAATGTAATACAACAAATAAAACAGTTTGTTCCTAAAATAAATAGCTGGGCAGTATGTGATACATTCTCAGCAGGGCTTAAAATAACAAAAAAATATCCAAAAGAAATGTTTGAGGTAGTTAAATTATATTTAAAATCTAAAAAAGAATATGAATTGAGATTTAGCATAGTAATGCTACTTGACTATTACATAAATGATGAGTATATTGATGAAGTATTAGAGATTTTAGGTAATGTAGAATCCGATAAATACTATGTTCAAATGGCAAATGCTTGGGCAATTTCAGAATGTTTAGTAAAATATTATGAAAAAACAAAGACGTTTTTAAAAAACACAAGCTTAGATAAATTTACACACAATAAAGCAATACAAAAAGCAATAGAATCTTATAGAATAACAGACGATAAAAAGCAAGAATTAAGAAAAATGAAAATTTAAAATACAATTTTATAGAGAATGTAGGGGCGAACTGCGTTTGCCTGCGGGCGACTACTAGTCGCCCCTACAAATTTATTGTAAAAAAAATATATATATGATAAAATGCAATAGAATTAAATTTATATTAGAGAAGAGGAATCTAAATGAAAAGAATAGTAACAATTCAAGATATTTCATGTGTAGGAAAGTGTTCTTTAACAGTTGCACTTCCAATAATATCTGCAATGGGAGTAGAAACAGCAGTTGTACCTACAGCAGTTCTTTCAACACATACAATGTTTAAAAATTTTACTTTTAGAGATTTAAGTACAGATATACCACTTATTCAAAAACATTGGAAAGAAGAAAAAATTAATTTTGATAGTATTTATACTGGATACTTAGGTTCTATAGAACAAATAGATATGTTAAAAGACTTTTTTAAAGAATTTAAAACACCAGATAATTTTATATTTATAGACCCAGTTATGGGAGACAATGGAAAACTATATACTGGATTTAATCAAGAATTTGCAGATGAAATGGCAAAACTATGTAATTTAGCAGATATAGTAGTTCCAAATTTAACAGAAGCAAGCTATATGCTACACAAAGAGTATAAAGAAAACTATACAGAAGAAGAAATTAAAGAATTATTAATTGAGTTAAGCAATCTAGGACCAAATAAAGTAGTACTCACAGGAGTTAGTTTTAAAGAAAATGAACTAGGAGTTATGAGCTACGATAAACAAACAAATCAATTTTTTACATACTTTAGAGAAAAAATAAATGTAAAATATCATGGAACAGGAGATATATTTGCAAGTACTTTAGTTGGAGCATTAGTAAATGAAAAATCTTTAGAAGAAGCTCTAAAAATTGCAGTAGATTATGTATGGGAAACAATTAATGACACATATATAGAAAAAAAAGAAGATGCATATGGAGTGAATTTTGAAAGCAAAATACCATATTTAATAAATAGAATTAACATGTAGGGGCGACCTTTGATCGCCCGCGAGCGAACGCAGTTCGCCCCTACAAAATTAAAAACAGAGGTATAAATAATGAGAATAATATATGGAAGTGGAAACAAAGCAAAAATAGAAAATGTAAAAAAATATTTTGATGCAAATAAAATAGATATAGAAATATTATCTTTAAAAGATATAAATTTCAATAAAGAAATAGACGAAAATGGTAAAACATTTGAAGAAAACTCTTTAATAAAAGCAAAAGCAATAAAAGAATTTTGCTTAGAAAATAATATAAACGAAATAATTGTAACAGATGATGCAGGACTATGTGTAGATGCTTTAAATGGAGCACCAGGTGTATATAGTGCAAGATATGCTGGAGATCATGCATCACAAGAAGAAACAATAAACAAATTATTAGATGAATTAAAAGATGTACCAGAAAGTAAAAGAACAGCTACATTTGTATGTGTACTTACAGCAATTCTAACAAAAGGAGAAGTTATATCTGTACGAGGAGAAACAAAAGGGAGTATTGCAACAAAACCAGGACTAATGGGAAAATTAACATATGGACCGATATTTATTCCAGAAAAATTTGGAAGAGTAATGAATGAATTAACCCAGGAAGAATTAGGAGAAACACATAGAGAAAAAGCGTTAAAGAAATTAATTAAGAAATTAAAATAATTAATGTACAGTAAAAAAATTAGAATTTATACAATTGAAGTGGGAAGTGCGATGTGAGAAGTGGGAATTTAATATTTAAACTACAAATTTCACACCTCACACGTCACACTTCACACCTCATAAAAAGTAATTTGATTTCTAAGCTAGATTATAATTTTAAAATATACAATTATCTATCAAAACCTATTGATTTAAAAAAAGTTTATGATACAATAACATTTGTAAAACAATTTACTCATATTAAAATATTTAAATATAAATGGAGGATAATATGGAACAAAAAATAAGAACTAAATTTGAAGAATTATTTGGAAACGAAGGAAAAATTAAAACATATTTTGCACCAGGGAGAGTAAATTTAATAGGAGAGCATACAGACTATAATGGTGGACATGTATTTCCATGTGCATTAACAATGGGAACATATGCAGTAGCTAGAAAAAGAGAAGACAATAAATTAAGATTATATTCAATGAATTTTGAAGAACTTGGAGTTTTAGAATCTACAATAGATGAGTTAGGATATAAAAAAGAAGAAGATTGGATTAATTATCCTAAATCTATGATTTGGGTAATGAAAGAAGAAGGATTCAACATAGATACTGGATTTGATATTTTATATAATGGAACAATTCCAAATGGAGCTGGACTTTCTTCATCAGCATCAATAGAAGTATTAACAGGTTTTGTGTTAAAAGATATGTTTAACCTAGATGTAGACATGACAAAACTTGCATTATTAGGACAAAAAGCAGAAAATAAATATATAGGTGTAAATTGTGGAATAATGGATCAATTTATAATTGCTAATGGTAAAAAGGACTGCGCTACATTTTTAGATACTTCAAATTTAAATTTTGAATATGCACCTGTAAAACTAGAAGATGCTAAAATAGTAATAATGAATACAAACAAAAAAAGAGGTCTTGGAGATTCAAAATACAACGAAAGAAGAGCAGAATGTGAAAAAGCTTTAGAAGAATTACAAACTAAATTAAATATAAAATCTTTAGGAGAGCTAACTGAAGAAGAATTTGAAAATAACAAACATTTAATAAAAGACGAAAACAGACAAAAAAGAGCAAAACATGCCGTATATGAAAATCAAAGAACAATAAAAGCAGTAAATGCATTAAAAGATAATAAAATAGATTTATTAGGAGAATTAATGGTTGCATCACACAATTCTTTAAGAGACGACTACGAAGTAACAGGAATTGAATTAGACACACTTGTTGCAGAAAGCTTAAAACAAGAAGGTGTAATTGGTGCAAGAATGACAGGTGCAGGATTTGGTGGTTGTGCAGTAAGTATAGTAAAAAGTGATAAAGTAGAAGACTTTATAAAAAATGTTGGAAATGCCTATAAAGAAAAAATAGGTTATGACGCAGATTTCTATGCAGTAGAAATAGGAAACGGACCAACGATATTATAATATGTATGGGCAGGGTTCAATCCCTGCCCGAAATTTATTATAATTTAGTTGCAAATGCTGTAGGGGCGAACTGCGTTCGCCCGAAAAACAAATAATTGGTTTCTACTTTTTTGTCGATTTTTAGAATACGAAAATTCTTTACAAATAATATAAAATA